>NZ_SRLW01000305.1:0-11929 GCF_006518215.1 Myxococcus sp. AB025B | reverse complement strand
TGGATGGCGTGAGCGCGAGCCCCAGGCGGGCCCGAGCGACGTTCGCGTCTTGAAGACGCACGCCCGAATCAACCTATGCATCAATTCTCGATATTCACTTTGGGTGAATTGTTTCATCGAGGATGCGCGTGAGGCTGAGATGCAGATGGCTCTCCACGCTGCGCAGGACGCTGGTGAACTCCTGGGAGGAGAGGTCCAGGCGTTCCTTGAGCAGGCGCCGCGTCTCGTCGTGCACGGCCTGCTGGGCGCTGTGCAGCCAGCGCGAGACGGTGGACTGGTTGACGCCGAAGAGGGTGCCGAGCTTCGGGGTGGAGAGGCGATCCACGAAGTGGAGGCGCAGCAGGTAGCGGTGCTCTCCGGGGAGGATGGCGAAGGCGTCCTCCAAGGCCTTCCGGAACGCGTCGTGGTACCGGCGTTGGATGGCCTCCAGCTCGGGGTCGGGCGAGGGGGTGGGCAGCAGCTCCAGGACGGTGTCGCTCGACGGGCAGGGCTCCTGGGACTTGCGCAGCAGGCTCAGGGCCGTGCGCAGGGCCACCACCCGCACCCAGTTGGCCAGGGTACCCCGGCCGGAGTACTCGGCGATGCGTGGCGCGGCGGCGGTGCGCACCAGCAGCCGCTCACGGACCTGCTGCCGCACCTCGTCCACCATCGCCGCCGGCAGCCGCATGTGCGCGAGCACCGTCGGCACGCTGGCCATGTGGTGCCGCTCGAAGGCGGCGAGCGCCGTGCCCAGTCCCTGCACGCAGCCGCACGCCAGATAGAGGTCGCCGGCCTCGAGCCGCTCCAGCGCCGTCCCCCAGTCCTCGCCCGGCGCCAGGCGCGGGAGGTGGAGGGCCAGGTGTCGCATGAAGCTCTCGGCGCCCAACGGGATGTCCGGCCAGTGCTCCCGGCCTTCGTTCCAGAGCCGTGACAGCCACGGCTCCAACACCTCGGGCGTGACGTCCTCCGGCGGGACGCCCGCATGCGCCAGGAATAACGGTGCGAATGCCAAGCCCCCCTCCTCCATGCCGCCATTATAACCGATGGAGCCTGACTTGCTCTGAGTGCGGGTTAATCTGGGTGAAGGTCGTCTTTGGGCATGAAAGGGGAGAGTTTCTCGCTTTACCGGATGAAGTCCGTTTTGTGAGAGGCTCTGACCGGGGGCATACAGGGGGGTGTCAAATCCTTACATCCGGCTGCCTGTGCGAGGAAGACGTGGTGGCGCTCGTCGAGGAGCGGCTGGACGGCGCGGCGAGGGGGCGCGTCCATCGCCACGCCGCCGAGTGCCCCGCGTGTCGGGAGCTGCTGGTCGCCGTCATGCGCAGCCAGACGGGGAGCGTGGACGCGCCCGCGCCTGCCTGGGGGCCCACGGTGGCGCGGACCTGGGTGCCGCCCGGGGTGCTGGACGAGTTCCACCTGGTGCGGCTGTTGGGGCGGGGGGGCATGGGCGCGGTGTACCTGGCGCATGACACGTCGTTGGACCGGCTCGTCGCGCTCAAGCTGAGCGTCGCGCTGGAGCCAGACACCAGCACGTTGGACAGCTTCGCCATCGAGGCGCGCGCCATCGCCCGCATCAAGCACCCCAACGTCGTCACCGTGTTCCGGGCGGGGCAGGTCGAGGGGCGGCCGTATCTGGTGTACGAGTACGTGGACGGCAAGAGCCTGGCGGAGCTGGCGCCGCCCCTGCCGTGGCGGTACGTGCTGGACATCGCGCTGGGGCTTTCGCGGGGCTTGAGGGCCGCGCATCAGCGCGGGGTGCTCCACCGGGACGTGAAGCCGGGCAACGCCATCCTGGACGCGGATGGCAGCATCAAGCTGCTCGACTTCGGGCTCGCGGCCTTCGTGGGGACGGACCGCTCGAAGCCGTGGGCCGTGCCGGGCGTCGTCGGCACGCCGCGCTACATGGCGCCCGAGGTGCGCCTGGGGGCGCCGGCCACGCCGCAGAGTGATTTGTATGCCCTGGGGCTGCTCGTGTACGAGCTGTGCACCGGGCGTGTCCCGCATGTGCGCGCCTCCGGTGCGGACCTGGAGGCGGGCCGGGTGGCGGCCGCGCTGGTGCCGCTGGTGGACCTGGTGCCGGGAATCGACCTGGACTTCGCGGAGGCCGTCGAGCGCTGTCTGGAGGAGGACCCGTCCGCGCGCTTCGGCCGCGTGGATGCGCTGTGCACCGCGCTGGAGCGTCTGGTGTCGCAGGGGCCGGCCGCGGGCTTCGCGCCCGTGCGGTCCGCCGCCATCGCGGAGACCCGCCCGTGAGCGGGTCTCCGGCTGCTTGGGGCGCTACAGCTCCACCTTCTTCTCCGTCTGGTTCGTCCCGTCGAAGCGCAGCATCACGCCCTTGTTGTCGTAGCGGGTGACGATGTTGACGGGGCGGCGCCACAGGGACTGGAGGTTGCGCAGTGTCTCCCGGGCGTAGTCGCCCTTGAGGTCCTGGCCGTCGTGCTTGTGCGCGAGCAGCAGCTCCCCGCGGTTCTCGTGGTTGCCGTCCACCACCTCGATGATGGGCTGGCCGAAGTTGGTGAGCCCCTGCAACAGCTTGCTCTTCACCTTGCGGAACTCGCGGTCGAGGATCTCCCACGAGTTGCGCTTGTCGTTGAAGCCATACACGAAGAGCTTCTGCTCCATCGCGAACTCGGGCGTCAGGAACGTGTCGATGAAGGTGATGTCGTTGTAGTGCTTGCGGACCTCGAAGATCTTCTCGCGTCCGGCGCCCAGCTTCTTGTCCCAGTTGCGGCGGGCGCGCAGGTCATCACACTCGTCCCACTCCTTGCCGAAGCGGCCCTTGTTCCAGCGCTCCTCGATGTCCCGCCACAGCTCGATGCCCAGCTTGTAGGGATTGATGGCGCCGGGGCGTGTCCCCATGGTGCCGGAGTGGTGGTCCGCGTAGTCGATGATTTCGTCGTCGCGCAGCGCCCTGCGGGTCATGATGGTGGAGTGCCAGTAGCTGGCCCAGCCCTCGTTCATGATCTTCGTCTGACCCTGGGGCGCGAAGTAGTAGGCCTCCTCGCGGAGGATGGCCAGGATGTCCGACTCCCACGGCTCCAGCGGCGCCTCCTCCAGGAGGAAGAGCAGCACGTCGCGCTGGGGGCGCTCGGGGAACTTCTTGGCCCGCTGCTTCTCGTCCTCCACCTTCTTGCGCTGGGAGTCGAGGAACTCGGACGGGTTGATGTAGCCGCGCATGTACTCGCGGCCGACCTTGAAGCCCTCCACGCGCTCGTTGGACTTGAGCTCGTCCTCGGCGCGCCTGGGGTCCGGGTTGCGCCGGATGTGGGGCGAGTGCTGGTCGATGAGGTTCTCCAGGCTCAGGGTCCGGTCGATGAAGTCCTCGACCTTCTCCACGCCGATCTTGTCCACCCAGCGGCGCACCCGCGTGGCGTGGTTGGCCATCTCGTCGATCATCCGCCGGTTGGTGTGGCGGAAGGAGAAGTTGTTCTTGAAGAAGTCGCAGTGACCGTAGACGTGGGCCATGACCAGCTTCTGGTCCACCTCCGGGTTGCTCTCCATCAAGTACGCGTAGCAGGGGTCGTTGTTGATGACGAGCTCGTAGATCTTGCTCAGGCCGTACTCGTAGCCCTTGGAGAGCTGCTCGTACTCCATGCCCCAGCGCCAGTGCGGGTAGCGGGTGGGGAAGCCGCCGTAGGCGGCGACCATGTTCATCTCGTCGTAGGACACCATCTCGAAGACGGTGTCGAAGAAGTCGAGTCCGAACTCCTTCGCGTAGCCGTGGATCTCATCCCTCAGCGCGGCGAGACGGGGCGTAAGGCTCTTGGGCATCGGGAAGTCTCTCCGGAGGACAGGTGGGGGCGCTGGCTCTTCAGCGTCCCTTGCCGAGGAAGTCCTTGATGGACGCGTAGATGGCGTCCTTGTCCGCGATTTCGCTGAGCGCGACGTTGGGGGTGTCACCCACCGCCTCGCGAAGGTCCTTGATGAACTGACCGCTGCCGTAGGGGGACTCCACCTGTCCGTAGGCGAACTGGTTGACGTTGGGCAGCACGTCGTTGCGCAGCATCTCGATGCACTGGCGCGTGTCGTCCGCGCTCCAGTTGTCCCCGTCGCTGAAGTGGAACGGATAGACGTTCCAGGCGCTCTTCGGGTAGTCGGCCAGGATGATGTCGCGGCAGAGCTTGTAGGCGCTGGAGATCATCGTCCCGCCGGACTCGCGGGTATGGAAGAACGTGTCGCGGTCCACCTCGCGCGCCACCGCGTCGTGGATGATGTAGCGCGCCTCCAGGCCCTTGTATTGGTGGCGCAGCCACGTATCGAGCCAGAAGCTCTCGATGCGGACGATCTCCTTCTGCTCGTCACCCATGGAGCCGGACACGTCCATCATGTAGATGATGACGGCGTTGGTCTCCGGGAGGTCCTGCAGCTTGTAGCTGCGGTAGCGGCGGTCCTCGCGGGTGGGGATGATGACGGGCCTGGCGGCGTCGTAGGTGCCGGCGGCGATTTGTCTGCGCAGGGCCTGCTTGAAGGTGCGCTTGAAGTGGCGCAGGGATTCGGGGCCGGTGGTGTTGATGCCGGTGTAGCGAATCTTCTGGGTGATGATCTTCTCGTTCTGGCGCCGCTCGATGTGGGGCAGCTGCAGCTCCTCGCCCAGTATCTGCGCCAGCTCCTCGAGCGTGACATCCACCTCCAGGGCGTGGTCTCCCTCACCCTGGCCGGCCTGGTGCCCGTCCCCGGGCTCCACCGCCCCGGGGCCGAGCTGCTGGCCCACCTCGCCGTCACCCTGTCCGACGCCGCCCTGCTCCTTGTGGCCGTACTTGAAGCGGGGGATGTCGATGAAGGGGATGGGGATGCTGATGGCATCCTTGCCCTTCTTCCCAATCATCTCGCCCTTCTGCACGTACTTGCGCAGGTTGGCTTTGATCTTCCCGCGGACGATCTGTTTGAAGCGGGAGTGGTCCTGGTGGATCTTCAAGGTCACGACGGCTCGCCCTTCTCCTGAGGTGGTTACTCCTTCGCGTCGCCGCGGGCGAAGATGCTCGCCACGAAGTTCAACACGTCGGTGGAGCAGATCTCGCAGTAGCCGTAGTTCTTCATCATCCGGTCCTTCACCAGGTCGATCTTCTCCTGGGTCTCCTTGTCCACGACGGAGGAGACGAGGTTCTTGAGCTTGATGCTGTCCTTCTGGTCCTCGAACAGCTTCAGCTCGAGCGCCTTGTGCAGCCGCTCGTTGGTCCGGTAGTTGAAGGTCTTCCCCTCCACCGCCAGCGCGCCGATGTAGTTCATGATTTCGCGCCGGAAGTCGTCCTTGCGGCTGTCGGGGATGTCGATCTTCTCTTCGATGGCCCGCATCAGCCGCTCGTCCGGCTCCTCGTAGAGGCCGGTGTACTTGTTCTTGACCTTCTCCTTCTGGGTGTAGGCCTTGATGTTGTCGATGTAGTTGCCGCACAGCTTGCCGATGGCGTCCTCGTCGGCGCTGATGGCGCGCTGGACCTCGTTCTTGACGATGTCCTCGTACTCCTGCTTCACGGAGGTGAGCAGCTCCTTCATCCGCTTGCGCGCGTCCTCGTTGTTGATGAGCGAGTGCGTCTTGAGGCCCGCCTCCAGCTCGTTGAGGACCATGAAGGGGTTGATGCAGCCCTCGCCCTTGTCGCTCACCAGCGCGTTGGAGATTTTATCCTGGATGTAGCGCGGGGAGATGCCCTCCAGGCCCTCGCGGATGCTCTCCTTGCGCAGCTCCTTGATGTTGTCCTCGGTGAAGTTGGGGAGCGTCTTGCCGTTGTAGAGCTTGAGCTTCTGCAGGAGCGACAGGTTGTGCTTCTTGGGCTCCTCCAGGCGCGTGAGCACCGCCCACATGGCCGCCATCTCCAGCGTGTGCGGCGCGATGTGCTTGCCCTTGATGGCGCGGGAGTTGAAGTCCTTCTCGTAGATCTTCACCTCCTCGGCGAGCTTGGTGATGTACGGCACGTCGATCTTCACCGTGCGGTCGCGCAGGGCCTCCATGAACTCGTTGTTCTCGAGCTTCTTGTACTCGGGCTCGTTGGTGTGGCCGAGGATGACCTCGTCGATGTCCGTCTGCGGGAACTTCTTCGGCTTGATTTTGTGCTCCTGCGACGCGCCGAGCAGGTCGTAGAGGAAGGCGACGTCCAGCTTGAGCACCTCGACGAACTCGATGATGCCGCGGTTGGCGATGTTGAACTCGCCGTCGAAGTTGAACGCGCGCGGGTCGGAGTCCGAGCCGTACTCGGCGATCTTCCGGTAGTTGATGTCACCGGTGAGCTCGGTGGAGTCCTGGTTCTTCTCGTCCTTGGGCTGGAAGGTGCCGATGCCCACGCGGTCCTTCTCGCTGAAGACCAGGCGGTTGACGCGCACGTGGTCCATCACCCGCGCGAAGTCACCGTGGTACTGGGTCATCAGGTCCTTGAAGACGAAGCGGCAGGCGGGGCACAGCTCCGAGCCGTCCGGGATGGTGTAGCCGGAGTCCGGCGGCGACAGCTCCTGGTAGACCTTGGCGCGCCACTCGCGGGGAACCAGGTTGAGCGGCTCCTCGTTCATGGGGCACTTCATCTTCTCCTTCACGACGGTTCCGTCCGGCAGCTTCTTGTCGGTGGTCCAGGAGAAGGTGTACGCGGCGCCCTCGGGCGTCTTCGAGTAGTCCTCGGTGCCCTTCTTGAGCAGCCGCGCGATGGTGGACTTGGACGAGCCCACGGGGCCGTGCAGCAGGATGACGCGCTTCTCGGTGCCGTAGCCCTGGGCCGCGGACTTGAAGACGTTCACCAGCTTCATCAGCGGCACGTCCAGGCCGAAGATGGCGTCCTTGCCGCCGAACTTCTCATCGCTGAAGAAGTGGTAGCGGATGAGCTTCTTCTTGTTGTCGATGTACTCCGTCTTCCCGTGGCTGAGGATCATGTCGTAGATCCTCTGGAAGGCCGTGCGTGTCACCTTGGGGTTCTTCCGGACGATTTCGAGGTACTCCTCGAAGTTGCCTTCCCAGTTGAGCTCCGCGTAGGTCTTCGCGTCCTGGAGCGCGGCGATTTTGGAGACCCACGAACCCTTCTCAGCGTCCCTCATGTCTCTCCCTCGGAAGCCGGCCTGGGGTGCGAGGCACTCGCGCCCTAGGGGGCCAGAATGGTGAACCTGGAGGGCTGGATTGCCATTCCACAACCATCCCGCCGAGGTCCCAGGCACGACAGCCCTGCAGCCAATTCGGGACCCCGCCGCGGAATGGGACCGCGCGTTACGCTCGTGTCAGGGGCAGGACGCCGGAACAGGCGCGCCCCCTCCACGGGGTGAAGAGGCAAGGGTGATTATAGGGCGGCGCGTGCAACGGGGTAGGTGCCCCCCCGGAACGCGAGGGGTATTGAACGCCTGACGGCCTTGCCGGAGGCGGACTGTTGGCTGGTTGTGGGGCGGCGTCTGTGTTCCTTCCACATGTCGGCGGTGCAGGTGAGGGGCGCCAAGACATCCCTGACAGCAGCCAGGCGGGCGTGCCTGCACCGAAGGGTGATACATTCGCCACGCGGTACACGTTGGCTCGGGCCCGCTGGGCCTCCGGGGCGCGCGAGGGCGGCGGTGTGCTCGCTCCGGCGTGTGGTTCGCTGAGCGTGAAGTCGGCTGCGGGGAGGCTGGAGAAGACGGGGTCGCCGGCTTGGCTTTGGGCCGTGCCTGCGTATCCTGCCGCGCGTCATGGCGACCGCACCTACCTCCGTCTCCCACCCTCCGTCCTCCGTGCCGAGTCTCGCGGCGGTCCCATCCCCCGCGCCCGAGCCGAGCACGCGCCTTCTCATCGGAGTGCTGTTGGCGGTGGCGCTGGTGCCCCGGCTGCTCGTCTTCTTCGTGAACGAGAACCTGTACGGCGACGCGGTGGTGCGCACGGAGCTGGCGGAGCGGTGGCTGCGCGCCCCGCACCTCATCACCGCGTACGGTGATGGGGCGTACCAGTTCGGCCCGCTGCACCTGTACCTGGTGGGCCTCGCGCTGGCGGTGTTCGACCGGGAGGTGGCCGGGCGTGTGGTGAGCCTGCTGTTCGGCGTGCTGTCGGTGGTGCCGTTGTTCGCGCTGACGCGGCGGCTGTTCGACTGGCGTGCGGGCGTGGTGGCCGCGCTGGTGTTCAGCGCGTGGGGCATGCACCTGCAGTTCTCCACCACCGCGGGCAGCGAGGCGGTGTCGCTGTTCTTCATGCTGGCCGCGTTCGCGTTCTACGCGGAAGGGGTGGACGAGAACCGCTTCGCGCCGCTGTTCCAGGCCGCGCTGATGCTCAACCTGGCGTGCGCGCTGCGCTACGACGCGTGGATGTACATCCCGCTGTTGTGCCTGGGGCTGTTCTTCAGCAGCCAGGACAAGGTGGCGGCGGTGACGCGCGCGGTGGGCTTCGGCCTGGCGTGCCTGCCGTTCCCCCTGTTGTGGATGCAGGGCAACGAGCTGATGCACGGCGACCCGTTCTACCCGGTGAAGGCGGTGGAGGACTTCCACCGGGACTGGGTGCTGTCCTCGGCGGGCTCGGGAGCGGCCCTCGGCTGGCGCGCGCAGCAGCTGTTCTTCTGGCCGGGCGTGGCGCTCCTCACCCTGACGCCGGGCGTGGGGCTGCTCGGTCTGTGGGGCATGGTGAAGGCGTGGAAGGCGCGGCCAGACACGCGCTGGCTGGTGGCGGCGGCGGTGGTGCCCGCGGCGTACTTCACGTTCCGCGCGGTGGTGCTGCTCAACTTCGTGCCGCTGGGGCGCTTCACGGTGACGCAGCTGGCGGTGGTGCCGGTGTTCGTCGCGTTCGGCTTCTGGGCGCTGATGGGCTCGCGCGGCGAGGGCGCGCGCAAGGCGGTGGCGGGGGTGTCCGCGCTGCTCGCGGTGGTGCTGCCGGTGGCGCTGGGCCTGTACACGTTCCGCGACGACGGGCGCCTGCAGACGTCGCTGCGGCCGGTGAGCCCCACGTCGACCAACCCCGTGCCGGTGATGCGCGTGGCGGACTTCGTGAAGGCGGAGGTGGCCGAGAAGGGCGGGGCGCTCGCGCTGGATACGGACCCCAACTACATGGACCTGCAGGTGGCCTTCTTCTCCGGGCTGCCCGAGGAGCGCATCGCGCGCGTGCGCTGGGACACCTTCCGCAAGCTCCTGGGGGAGGCGCGGCCAGAGGTGCTGGTGCGCTTCGACCAGGGCTCGCTGGCGAAGGACCCCGGGGTGCGGCTGGACGGGCGCACGCTGACGCTGGACGGCGTCGCCTACGAGGAGCTGGACGGCTTCACCGCGCCGCTGCACGTGTACCGGCGCCGGCCGTAGCGGCTCGACGGTGTCACCCGGAGTGTCCGGGCTCGTCGTCGTCGTCGTCCGGGTGGTAGTCGGTGTCCCTGGGGCGGCGCGCGTCCAGCCAGCCCTGGAGGATGAACTGGGCGGCCACCTGGTCGATGACCTCCTTGCGGCGGGCGCGGCTGACGTCCGCTTCCAGGAGCGTGCGCGTGGCGGCCACGGTGGACAGCCGCTCGTCCCAGAGCTCCACCGGGATGCCGAGCGCCCCTGTCACGGCGTCCGCGAACTTGCGCGAGGCCTCCGCGCGGGGGCCCTCCGAGCCGTCCATGTTGAGCGGCAGGCCGAGGACGAAGCGGTCCGCCTCGTGCTCGCGCGCCAGGGCGCCGAGGGCGGCCAGGTCCGCCTTGAGGGACGTGCGTCGGATGGTGGTGACGGCCTGGGCGGTGAGGCCCAGGCCATCCGAGACGGCCACGCCGATGGTCTTGGTTCCGAAGTCCAAACCCAGGGTTCGCATGCGTGGCGCAACTTAACCGCATCCTCCCTCACGGACCGCGCCGTCCGTTGACGGGGACGTGCCCGGGTTGTCAGTCCGGCTAACCGACGGAATTCGCTCGCGTGGTCGCCGGGCCGCCTCCCGGCACCGTCGCTGCAACCCCCACGCGTCATCGCGCGGCACTCCATCAACCCGCCGCGTGGGAGGACTCATGGTGGACTTCTTGAAGAGCGCGACGAACCTGCTGGCCCGCCCGGAGGGCACGGCGATGGAGGGGGCGGGGGACGCGGGGACTCCCTCTCCGCTCGTCTCCAGCTCCATCAAGGCCGCCACGGGCGTCATGACGGGCAACGTGCTGCAGGCGGCGACGGGCGTGGCGGGCGTGGCGGAGGAGCTGAAGAAGAACCCGGCGGCGAAGACGGAGTACGCGGCCTCGGCGGGGGCCGCCGGGAAGACCCAGGGCTATGCCCCGCTGCTGCCCGCGAGCACCAGCGCGTTGGACCCGAAGATGTTGGAGTACGAGGCCGCGCTGAAGGTGCTGGAGGCGAACTTCGAGCAGCTGGACCTCGCGGACGGGAAGAAGTCCGGTTCGCTGTCGAAGGAGGAGCTGCGGCGCGCGGCCAACGACACCAGCCTGTCCCCGCAGCTTCGCGACGCGGCCCGGTTCCTCACGCAGAACGCGGCGCTGTTCGAGCGGGTGGACTCGCGCGGGCTGCTCTCGTCGCTGATGCCGGTCCTGGGGACGTTCTACAACGACGACCGCATCAAGCTGTCGGGCATCCGCGCGGAGCTCAAGCGGGTGGGGGAGGAGTTCGCCCGCTATGGCCGGCCGACGGCGCCGCCGGTGTCCCCGCCCAAGCAGGAGGACTGCCCGCCCGGAACGACGCCTCCTCCCTCCACCGGAGGGCCGTCGCCGGGGCCGCGTCCCACCACGCCGGGCACCCCGTCACCGGGGACCGGAGGTGGCACGGGCGGTACCGGTGGCACGGGCGGCACCGGTGGCACGGGCGGTTCGAACGGCTCGGGCGGAGCGGGGCCGGTGGGGGGCGGCAAGCCGCCCACGTCGAAGGACCCGGACTTCCGCGAGTACCTCGAGGCGGTGGCGGTGCTGCGCGACAACTGGGGGACGTTCGACACGGCGTCGGGCGTGAAGGATGACCGCGTGACTCGCGCGGACATGCTGGCGCTGCTGAACAATCAGGGAGCGTCCTCGACGCTGAAGAAGGCCGCGCAGTTCTTCAAGGACCACCCGGAGTACTTCGACCGGCTGGAGATGGCGGCGGGCATCGACGGGCGCGACGGCATCATCGGCTGGTTGGATGTGAAGGCGGAGCTGGAGCAGTCGAAGGACGTGAAGACGAACACGCCGAGCAAGGCGAGCTCGAGTGTTCGCGGCATCGTCGACAACCCGCGCATGAGCATCGAGGACAAGGTGCAGGCGATCCTCGGCGCCATCTCCAGCGACACGGACACCGAAATCATGGAGGTGATGGAGCAGATGGCGACCGCGGGCGAGGACCGCGCGACGCTGGGCACCACGGACGTGGACAAGAAGAAGGCGGCGAAGCTCGACGGGGACATGCGCGAGCTGGAGCTGCGGCTGCAGCGGCTGCTGGAGAAGCGCAAGGCCATGTTCGACCTGATGAGCAACATGTCCGCCAAGTTCAACGAGATGGCGAAGACGGCCATCTCCAACCTGCGCGGAGCCTGAGTCCATGGGCCGCGTCATCAAACACGAGGGAGTCGAGGGCATGCGGATGGAGACCGGGGCGGTGCACAGGATGCGGTCCTTCGCGCGGGGCGAGGCGACGTGGGCGGAGGTGGAGGGGATGACCTTCGAGGAGGCGAAGGCGATTGCGCAGGTGGGGTGTGACCTGGCGGCCGCGGGGCGGCTGGAGGAGGCGCGCATCCTCTTCGAGGGGCTGGTGGCCGGGAATCCTCGGGACGCGGGCGCTCACGCGGCGCTGGGCACCGTGTACCAGAAGCTCGGGCGGCTGGAGGAGGCCATCGCGGAGTTCAGCGCGGCGCTGGCGCGGGACGCGGGGCATCCGGTGGCGCTGGCGAACCGGGGGGAGCTGTACCTGCGCAAGGGGGAGCGGCAGGGCTTCACGGACCTGTCGAAGGCGGTGGAGGTGGACCCGCACGGTGAGACGGCGGCGGGACGCAGGGCGCGGGCGCTGGTGAAGGCCATTACGCTGGTCGCGGTGGAGAAGCTCAAGCAGGACGCCCAGCAGCCGTAGCTGGGTGGCGTGGGGGGAGGAAGTGCCGCTGGCGCTCGGG
>NZ_SRLW01000304.1:0-11939 GCF_006518215.1 Myxococcus sp. AB025B | reverse complement strand
GGGCGACGCAGACCTTCGGTGCGGTCGGCTCCCAGGGCGCGCCATCGACCGAGGGTGCGGGCGCCTACGGGGCGACGCAGACCTTCGGCGCAGTCGGCGGGGCGCATGATGCCGTGAGCGGGCAGGGCGGGACGCAAGCCGCGGGTGCTCATGGGGCGACGCAGACCTTCGGTGCGGTCGGCTCCCAGGGCGCGCCATCGACCGAGGGTGCGGGCGCCTACGGGGCGACGCAGACCTTCGGCGCAGTCGGCGCTCCCGGAATGACGCAGGCCTCCGGCGTGGGGGCTCAGGGTTCGACGCAGACCTTCGGTGCGGTGGGTGCCCCTGGCATGACGCAGGCCTCGGCGGGGGCTCACGGCTCGACGCAGTCCTTCGGCGCTGTCCCTCCGTCGGGCCCGGCCTCCACTTCAGGAAGCCCGATCTTCCCCAGCCACACGGGCGGAAGCCCTCGCCAGACCACGCAGGTCTTCGGTGCGGCCACGTCAGGCCCCCCTCCGTCGCCTCCATCGATCGCTCCCGTGACGCTCGGAGCCTCCGGCACGTCAGGCGCGAGCCCGTCCACTCCCGCGAGCGGGACTCCCGGCCACATCGGGCGCACGCTCACGTACGGAGCCGTGTCCGACTCGGCCGATGCGGGAGCCGTCCCCGAGCTCCCCGCCGAGAGGTCCACGAGCCTCTATGGCGAGGCCTCGCCGTCCACCGAGCTCTTCGGTGCCGCCAACGCGCCCGGGTCTCCGGTCAATCGCAAGACCTCCGTGTACGGCGCGGCCACCGACGCCGGGTCGCACGGCGTGAACCTGCCGCCCATGGAGCTGCCGGGACTCGGCGCCCTGGGCGCGGCCGGTGGCCAGGGTCCCAGCGCCTCGGAGCCCGCCTACCGCCGAGGCGCCGTCTCCCTCCCACCGGAGCTCTTGTCCGCGAACCGGGAGTCCGCGGCCATCGATGCCTCGGCGCCTTCGAGCTCTTCCTCGCGGCTCTGGCTGGGCCTGGTCGTGGCGGCCGGAGTGCTGCTGGCCGGAGTGCTCGCCTATCCCGCGTGGAAGAACCGTGACGCGGACATGCCGGCCACCGCGGTGACGGAGAAGGAGCGGGCCTCGGTCCTGCTGCGCAGGGACGACTCCTCCTCCAGGGACCAGGCCATCCAGAGCCTCAAGGCCCTCACGGCCACGTACCCCAAATACACCGAGGCCCAGGCCGAGCTCGTCGTGGCGCTCTCGCTGCGCCTGGGCGAGCTCCAGGCCGAGGCCGAGCGGCTGCGAACCCAGGGCGAACTCCTCCAGCGCGACATCGACGACCGCGCCGCCGCCCAGGCCACCGTCGACTGGGAGAGCCGCGTCAACGCGCTGAAGGCGCAGCGCGAGGACGTCATCAAGCTCGGCGGACCGCTGCGCATCGAGATCGACCGCCTGCGCAAGGAAGTGGACGTCCTGGCCGAGGCCCTCGAGGCCGCGCCCGAGGTGGAGCCCACGCCGGCCCTGGCCGCGCGGGTGAAGGCCCGGGCCCTGCACGCGGGGGTGACGGCGGCGCCGGATGCCCTCGCGCTGGCCGAGCGCCTTCGCAACGTGGAGGGCTCCCCGAAGGCGTGGAGCACCGTGGCCCGCGCCGAGTACGTGCTCAGCTCCGGCTCTCCGCCGGAGTCGGTGGCCCAGTCCGTGTCGGAGCTGGAGGCGCTGCGTGAGGCGGACGGCACCCTGCTGCGCCCCTACGTCCTGGGGGCCCGGCTGGCCCTGCGCCAGAAGGACCCGGCGGCGGCGCGTTCACTGCTGGACGACGTGCTGGCGCTCAACAAGAACCACGAGCTGGCGCGAAAGCTGCTCGAGCAGGTCTCCACGAGCGCCCCGCGGCCCTGAAACGACGTGCGTCCCACCCGGGCGGAGGACTGGAGAAAGTCCAGTCCCACCCGGCGCTGAGCCCCACGCCTGCCTCCGCGCCCCGAGCGGAGCGGGGTGCTCGCGCGGGGCATGCCTCTTGCTCAACCCACGGCCGATTCGAGGACTGGGTCTTGGGAGGCATGGTCGATGGCGGAGGTCTTCTTCTGGTGTGCCGCGCTGCTGCTGGCGCACACGTATTTTCTCTACCCATTGAGCCTGTTCGTGCTGGATGGGGCGGCGCAGGTGGCGCAGAACATCCGGGCGATGCGAGGCGGGGACGCGCGCCGTGAGCTGCCGAGCAGGCGTGGGCCGGCGCCATCGGTGAGCCTGGTGGTCGCGGCCTACAACGAGGCGTCCTGCATCGGGCAGAAGCTGGAGAACAGCCTGGCGCTCGACTACCCGGCGGACCGGTTCGAGGTGCTCATCGGCTCGGACGGCTCCACCGACGGCACCAACGAGCGCGTGCTGGAGTGCCGGGACGAGCGCGTGCGCCTGTCCCCCGCGCCCCGCGCGGGCAAGACGACGGTGCTCAACCGCTGCATCCCCATGGCCAAGGGCGACATCGTGGTCCTCTCGGACGCGAACACGATGATCGAACCCGACGCTATCGAGAAGCTGGTGCGCCACTTCGATGACCCGGAGGTCGGGGCGGTCTGCGGCAAGCTGCGCCTCTACAACCCGACGAAGAAGGACTACGAGGAGAGCGCGTACTGGAGCTACGAGTCCCTCATCAAGATGTACGAGGGGCGCCGGGGCGCGGTGGTGGGGGCCAACGGGGGCCTGTATGCCATCCGCCGCACGCTCTACACGCAGCTGCCGCCGTCCACCATCGTGGATGACTTCGTCATCCCGCTGCGCATCCTCGAGAAGGGCTACAAGGTTGCGTACGAGGAGAAGGCCGTCGCGCACGAGGAGACGACGGAGGACTACGGCAAGGAGTTCGGCCGCCGCGCGCGCATCGCCGCCGGCAACTTCCAGAGCCTGCGCATGGTGCCGGGCCTCCTGCTGCCCACCGCGGGCTTCCCCGCGTTCGCGTTCTGGTCCCACAAGCTCTTGCGCTGGTGCGCGCCCGCGCTGATGGGCGTGGCGCTGCTGGCGAACCTGTTCCTGCTCGACAGCATGTTCTACCGCGCCACGCTCTTCGCCCAGGGCCTGTTCTACGCGCTGGCGTACCTGGGGAAGGTGGGCGTGCTCAAGCGCGGCGCGGCGAAGCGGGTGGCCTCGGTGGCCTACTACTTCGTCACCATGAACCTGGCCATCGTCGTGGGCTTCTGGCGCTTCCTGCGCAACTCGCAGCGCGCCGCGTGGGACCGCACCGCGCGCGCGTCCTGAGACGAAGTCCTCACCGCTTCACCGGCGCCCGGCTCCTCCTGGAGTCGGGCGCCGTTCGTTTCAGCGCAGGGCCACGGGGATGGGCGCGGGCTTCTTCTTCGCCGGGGGACTGGCGGGGAGCACGCTGCCGTAGGCCGCGAAGAGCTGCCCGGTGAGCACGGGGGCCTTGTTCGGGCCGGGGTGGCGCAAGAGGTCGTTGAGCACCTCGCCCGTCTTCGGATCCCTCGGCAGGTGGGGGCGCGCCAGGTTCATCCGGTAGCGCACCACGCCCCGGTTGACCCGGTGGATGACGGTGACGGTGCCCTGCGCGTCCACGCTGTCGACGATGCCCACGTGGGTGAGGCCATCGTTGCGGCGGCCGTCCCGGTTCTGGTCGTACGTCTCGTGGAAGAACACCAGGTCCCCGGGCACGGGCCGGCCGTCCTCGTACACGCGGCCATGGGCGCGGGCGTAGCGGTACAGCGCGGTGACGCCGTTGTCTCCGGGCTTGAGCGTCCCGCGGAAGGACAGGCCCGCCTGCGCGTAGACGCCCTCGATGAGGCCCGTGCAGTCGGACGGGTACTTGCGGCCGTCGAAGGTCACCTGCGGCTTGCCCACCACCGAGCGCGCCGCGGCCAGGACCTTCTCGCGCGCATCGGCCGAGACGGGGCGCGCGCCCTGGGTGCTCACCTTCGTGGTGGCTGGCTTGCCCTTCGCGGGCCGGGACGCGGCGGCGCGCGCGGGTGTCTTCGCCTTCGCCGGCGCGGGCTTCTTCTCCGCTTGCGCCGTCGCCACGGGCGTGGAGAGCGACTCGCGCGGGAAGGCCGGCGGCGAGGCCGAGTGGTAGCGGACCGCGTACGAGTCCAGCCAGGGCTCCAGCCGGCCGGACGGGGTGGCGCAGCCCGTCGCGAGCATCGAGAGCATTCCCATCAGCGTGAGCCACCGCATGCGCGACCTCCCTGTAGCGTCCTGGGGCACCATGCTGGCCCCGGCTTCGTGTGTCGTCAAAAAACCTACCCAGGCAACCGTCCGTGGCGGCGCGTGTTTCCGGGGGGAGCGGGGTGCGGTATTGCTCCAGGAGAATGTTTTCACTCCGCCGAGCCTTCCCCGTCCTCCTGCTGGCCACCGGGTGCCTGCCCAATCCGTATGACCGCGCCGCCAGCACGGACACCGTGGAGGGCTATCGCGCCTTCCTGCGGGAGAACCCGACGCACCCGGATGGTGACGCCGCCGAGGCCCGGCTTGAGGAGCTGGAGTTCGAGGAGGCGAAGCGGCTGCACACGGTGCTCGCCTACAAGCGCTTCCTGGAGGCGTACCCGGAGGCGCCGCACACGCGCACCGCGAGGACGCTGCTGGAGGGCCTGCGCTTCAACGCCGCGAAGGAGGCCGACTCCGTGGCCGCCTGGAAGCAGTTCCTCCAGGAGCACCCGGACGGCGCCCAGCGCGACGAGGCGAAGCGGCTGATGCTGGAGGCGGAGTCGCGCGAGCTGGCGACGACGGAGGACCCGAAGCGGCTGGCCGAGTACCTGCGCGAGAAGCCGGATGATCCACGCCGACTCCAGGTCGAGTCGCGGCTGGACGCGCAGGCCTTCGAGCAGGCCAGGGGCTCCGGCGCGACGAAGCTGTTCGCCTACCTCAAGGACTTCCCGGCCGGCGTGCACCGCGAGGAGGCGCGCGTCCTGCTGCTGGGGCTGGAGGTGGAGGGGCTGCTCGTCTCGGGGCTGGTGGACGAGGCCGAGGCGCGGGTGAAGGCGCATCCGCTGGGGCCCAAGCTCACGGACTTCCCGGCGCGACTGACGCGCGCCCGCGCCGAGCAGGCCGCGCTGGCGCATCCGGATCCGCTCGTGCGCGCCGCGCACGTGGGCCACTACCTGCGCGACCTGGAGGACCTGAAGCGCTCGCTGCTGGCGCCGGACGCGCTGGACCGCTGGCAGGCGGCGGAGGAGCTGGGCCAGCACGTCTCCGTGCGCGCGGTGGACCCGCTCCTGGACGCGCTGCGCTCGGCGCGCAACCCGTTGATCCGCCAGAACGCGCTGGAGTCGCTGCGCACGGTGCTCACGTCGCTGCCGCGCCCGGTGGCGGAGTACGAGGTGGCCTCCCGGCTGGACGCCCTGCGCGAGCGGGCCAGCAGCGCGGAGATGTACCTCACCGTGGCCGTCCTCCTGGACCTCTCCGGGCAGCTGCCGCAGGCCTCCACCGAGTACCAGCGCGCCTTCGACTCCGGCGTGCCGGACCCCGTCGTCCTGCGCCGCTGGGTGGACATCCGCGAGGGGCGCAAGCAGCCCTTCTCCGCCGCGGTGGCCGCGCGCCAGCTCGCGGTGTGGGCGCTGAACGTGGCCCGCGACGAGACGGTGACGACGGAGGGCCGCGTGCCCCTGGCCTCGGCGCGGCAGCTGTGCGCGGCGGCCGTCAACGCCAGATTCGCCCAGGAGGCCATCGCCCGCGCGCGCGCCGTCTCCACCGAGTTCCCCGAGGACCTGGCTGAGTTCGAGCGCCGCGCCGAGGAGGCCCGCCGCCTCACCGAGGCCCGGCTGGCGGACGCGGAGCTGATCCTCCGCGAGCAGTCGCCCGGGGTGCGCACCTGCGCGGACCGCGGCGTCACCGAGCGGCTGGAGGGCGGGGTGAAGGAGCGCACCGCCGCCCTCGCCACGGTGAGCACGAAGCTGCCCCAGGTGGGCCGGGTGCTGCTGGAGCTGGCCCGGGAGAGGGATCCTTCCGCCCAGGTCCGCGAGGCGGCCTCGGCGCGGCTGACGGCGCACAAGCCCGTGCCGTGAAGTCCGGCTGATCCGTTCGTCCCGGGCGGGCGGGGCGGTTAGAGTTCCGCGCCCCATGGTCTCCCCGCCCACCCCCAGGCCGCTCGGTCCGCCGAGTGGCCCGTCGCGCATCGACTACGCCCGGCTCCTCAACGAGGAGCAGCTGCGCGCGGTGGAGGCGGACGCGGGGCCGGTGCTGGTGATCGCCGGCGCGGGCTCCGGCAAGACGCGCACGCTCACCTTCCGCGCGGCGCGCAGGCTGGAGCTGGGCCTCTCGCCCGACCACCTCCTGCTCTTGACGTTCACCAACAAGGCCGCGCGCGAGATGACCCGCCGCCTGGCGGAGCTGGTGGGCGGCTTCGTGGACGTGGGGCGCGTGACGGGCGGCACGTTCCACCACGTGGCGCACGCGCTCCTGCGCGAGCACGCGACGGCGCTGGGCTACTCGGAGCGCTTCACCGTGCTGGACCGGCAGGACGCGCGGGACCTCATGGTGAGCTGTCTGGCCGAGCGCAAGCTCAAGAGCGACAAGCGCTTCCCCCGGCCGGAGCTGGTGCTGGAGCTGGTGTCGCTCGCCACCAACCTGCAGCAGGCGGTGTCGGAGGTGCTGGTGGACCGCCGGCCGCAGTTCGTCCCGCTGGCGCCGGAGGTGCTCGCCACGGCGGCGCTCTACCGCCAGCGCAAGACGCGGCTGCACCTGATGGACTTCGATGATCTGCTCCTCAACCTGAAGCGGCTGCTCGTCGAACACCCCCGCGTCCGCGCCCTGCTCGCCGAGCGCTTCCACGCCGTGCTCGTGGACGAGTACCAGGACACCAACAGCCTCCAGGGCGAGCTGGTGGATCTGCTCGCCGGGGAGCGTCGGGACCTCACCGTCGTGGGGGACGACTGCCAGTCCATCTACAGCTTCCGGGGCGCGGACTTCTCCAACATCATGGGCTTCCCGGAGCGGCACCCCGGCTGCGCCGTCTTCACCCTGACGCGCAACTACCGCTCGACCCCGGAGGTCCTCCAGCTCGCCAACGCCGCCATCGCCCGGAACACGCGCCAGTTCCCCAAGGCGCTCGTCTCCGAGCGGGCGTCCGGGCCCCGGCCCCTCGTCGTCCCCACGCTGGACGCCGCCGAACAGGCGACGTGGGTGGCCGACCACATCCAGACGCTCCGCGCGCGCGGCGAACCCCTGGAGTCGATGGCCGTCCTCTACCGCGCCCACAACCACGGCCTGGAGCTCCAGCTGGAGCTGACGCGCCGGGGCCTGCCGTTCCGGGTGCGCTCCGGGGTGCGCTTCTTCGAGCAGCCCCACGTCAAGGACGTGCTGGCCCACCTGCGCTGGGTGAACAACCCCCGGGACGAGCTGGCGTTCCGCCGGGTGGTGCGCGCGGTGCCGGGCGTGGGACCCACCACGGCGGAGCGCCTGTGGACCTCGCTGCGCGCCCTGCCGGAGGGCCTGTTCCTGGGGGAGCGGCTGGACCACGAGGACGTGCGGCGTCACGTGTCGAAGAAGTCGCTTCCGGCCTTCGAGCGGCTCACGGCGCTGATGGGGCGGCTGGGACGCCCGGAGGCCACGCGCGACCCGGGGGGGCTCATCGAGGACGTGCTGGCGGGTGGGTACGCCGCCCGGCTCGCCCTGGAGGCCACGCCCGAGGACAGCCGGGAGGACGACCTGCGGCGGCTGGCGGAGCTGGCCCGGCGGTTCGAGGACCTGCCGCGCTTCCTGTCGGAGCTGGCGCTGGTGGCGGAGTTCGCCGCCAAGGAGGCCCTGGAGGGCGATGCCCCCGGGGACGTCCTGACGCTCAGCTCCGTCCATCAGGCCAAGGGGCTGGAGTGGCGGAGCGTCTTCGTCCTCTGGCTGGTGGATGGGCGCTTCCCCATGTCCCAGGCGACTCGCTCGGCCGAGGAGGAAGAGGAGGAGCGGCGCCTGTTCTACGTGGCCACCACCCGGGCCCGGGACCTCCTGGCGCTGGTGTACCCCCTGTCCGTGCTGCCCCGGGAGGGCGAGCGCATCGTCCTGCGTCCGTCCCGCTTCCTGGACGAGCTGCCGACGGGGGAGGGGGGGCCGTATGATCGCCTGGTCCTGCCCTCCACCGAGGCGGTCCGAGGGGTGCTCCCACCCCCCCTGGGTTGGAACGAGCCGGGTCCGGAGGGCTCCGAGGTGGAGGACTGAGGGCCTCGCCCAGAAACGCGCGCGCGAAGGCGCGACGTGATACAGAGTGGGACGGGGGCGCGCGTCTGGTGGCCCGCGCCCGTGAACTTCATGGCGGACAGACCTCGCATCGTCGGGATTGACCTGGGCACCACCAACACGCTGGTGGCGTCCGTGCGCAACCGCATCCCGAAGATCGTCCCCACGGATCGCGGCAACCTCATCCTCCCCACCGTCGTCGCCCTCTCGGCCAAGGGGGATCTCCTGGTGGGCGGGGTGGCCAAGGACCAGATGGTCACCAACCCCCGCAACACGCTGTGGGGGACCAAGCGCCTCATCGGCCGCAAGTACCACTCCAAGTCGGTGGAGGACCTGCGCGGCTCCTTCCCGTACGACATCGTCGAGGGCCCCAACGGGGACGCCGCGGTGATGATGGGCGGCAAGCTCTACACGCTGCCCCAGGTCTCCAGCTTCGTGCTCTCGCAGCTGAAGACCATCGCGGAGCAGTTCCTGGGCGGCCCCATCGACGCGGCCGTCATCTCCGTCCCGGCCTACTACAACGACAACCAGCGCCAGGCGGTGAAGGAGGCGGGCAGGCTCGCCGGCTTCGACGTCAAGCGCATCGTCAACGAGCCCACCGCGGCGGCGCTCGCGTACGGCTTCAACCGGGGCCTGGACCAGAAGGTCCTCGTCTACGATCTGGGCGGCGGCACCTTCGACGTCTCCGTGCTGCACCTGGCCGGCAACGTCTTCGAGGTCCTGGCCACCGGCGGCGACACCTTCCTGGGCGGCGCGGACTTCGACACGCGCATCATGGAGTACGTGCTGGAGCGCTTCCGGGAGGAGACCAAGGTCGACCTCACCGAGAACCCCATCGCCCTGCAGCGCATCAAGAACGCCGCCGAGGCGGCGAAGATCGACCTGACGCTCATCCCCAATGTCGTCATCGACCTGCCCTTCATCGACGAGCGCAAGGGCAAGCCGGTGGACCTGCGCATCCCCCTGACGCGCGAGTTCCTCAACAGCCTCACCGGCGACCTGGTGGACCGCACCTTCGAGATCTGCGACCGCGTGCTCGAGGAGAAGGGCATCGCCCGCTCGGACATCGACGAGATCATCCTCGTCGGCGGCCAGAGCCGCATGCCGCTCGTGCAGCAGAAGATCCAGGCGCACTTCGGCAAGCCGCCCAGGAAGGGCGTGCACCCCGACGAGTGCGTGGCCCTGGGCGCGGCGCTGCTGGGTGACTCGCTGGGCAGCATCGACGCGGTGACGCTGCTGGACGCGGTGTCCATGCCCATCGGCTATGCGCTGCCCAACGGCCGCGTGAAGCGCATCATCGAGAAGAACTCGCTCATCCCCATGGTGAAGAGCTTCCGCCTGCCTCCGCCGAAGGAGCCGGGCTCGGCCTACATCGAGCTGGACATCTTCCAGGGGGACAGCGACCTCATGGTGGACAACGAGTACCTGGGCACCGTCCGGGTCCCGTCCGCCGCGGCCGGCAGGAAGATCGACTTCCGCCTCACCGAGGAGTGTCTGCTCCAGGTGACGGTGGAGGAGGCCAGTGGTACTCCGCGCCGGGTGGACCTGGCCACGCGCGACACCCCGGAGCAGCTCAAGCGGGCGCTCTCGGATGTGCTGCGCAACAACGTCGACCATCAGCCCGTGGCGAGCGGCTCCAGCGGCGCCAGCGATGACGAGCGGGGCCTGCTCTCCAGCATCAAGAGAGTCTTCCGAAGAGGATAGGTAGCAGCTCATGGCGAAGTTCCCGTCGAAGGAGTGGCTGGACGAAGCGGTCCGGCTCACGAACGAGGACCCCGAGTGCGCCGTCGCCGGCAAGGGATGGAAGGGCGACTTCGGGGCCATCATCGAGGCCGAGCCCGGCAAGCTGGCGAAGTCCTTCGTGGTGCATGTCGTCCCGGGCGACTGCCGCATCGAGAAGGCCCGCGTGCTCGCGGACCCGGATGACCTGGACGAGCTCGAGCCCGTCTACCTGGCCCGCGCCCCGTATACCGTCTGGAAGCAGCTGCTGCAGGGGACGCTGGACCCCGTGGAGGCGGTGCTCAAGCGCCGCATCTCCATGAAGGGCGACCTGCAGCCGCTCATCGAGCGCATGAAGTACAAGGGCATCGCGGACCGCGTCTTCGCGAAGCTGCAGACGCAGTACATCGACGAGCCGTAGGCCGGGGGGCAACGAGCCATGGGTATCCGTGACGACTTGAAGAAGCAGGCGCTGGAGCTCTCCAGCAAGGCCGTGGAGAAGCTCATGGCCGACGAGAAGCGCGCCATGGCCATCGCCAACGCCATCGGCAAGGCCCAGCGGGGCAAGCAGGCCCTGGACCGCGGCCAGGAGGAGCTGCTCAAGGCGTTCCACTTCGCGCCGAAGAGCGAGTTCAAGGCCGTGGGCAAGCAGCTGTCCGGTCTCAAGCGTCGGCTGCGTGAGCTGGAAGAGAAGCTGGATGGGCTCTCGTAGAAATTGCGTTGACACCCGAGGGAGCAGATGGCATCTAGCTCCCCGTCGCGACGCGGTGGCAACACGCAGCGCGGGCGTATAGCTCAGCGGTAGAGCACTGCCTTCACACGGCAGGGGTCGCAGGTTCAAACCCTGCTGCGCCCAACCAGAAGAGGCCGTGAACCCAAGGGTTCACGGCCTCTTCGCTTTCCGGCTCATGGCTCCGGCGGCGCCCGGCTCCAGCGCGCCCGGCATGAGGTCCGGACGCGCCCTGGCTTCGGGGATGTGCTGCGGGCTGCTTCAGCTCTCCGACGGTTTGACGAGCGTGTCGGCGCCCGTCTCCGGCGTGTGCGGCGGCAGGTTCTTCGCCTTGATGAGCGAGGCGACGATGCTGGCGCCCAGCAGCGTGGCGATGACGCCCAGCGAGACGGCCGGGTGGATCTTCACGAAGTCGATGAGCGCCATCTTCGCGCCCACGAATACCAGCACGCCCGACAGGCCCACCTTCAGGTAGCTGAACTTCTCCACCGCGCCGGCCAGCAGGAAGAACAGCGAGCGCAGGCCCAGGATGGCGAAGATGTTGGACGTGAAGACGATGAACGGGTCTCGCGTCACCGCGAAGATGGCGGGGATGGAGTCCAGCGCGAAGAGGATGTCCGACGCCTCCACCAGGATGAGCGCCATCAACAGCGGCGTGGCCAGCCGGCGGCCGTTCTCCATGGTGAAGAAGTGGTGCCCGTCGAAGCGCGTGGTGGACGGGATGCTCTTGCGCAGCATCCGCATCATCCACCCGTCCTCCGGGTGGTCCTCCTTGTTGCGCTGCACGAACAGCTTCAGGCCGGTGATGATGAGGAAGCCGCCGAAGACGTAGATGAGCCAGTGGAAGCGCTCCAGCATGGCCACGCCGGCGAAGATCATGATGGCTCGCAGCACGAGCGCGCTCAGGATGCCCCAGAAGAGCACCCGGTGCTGGTACAGCGCGGGGATGCGCATCGCCGAGAAGATGACGACGAAGACGAAGATGTTGTCGACGGAGAGCGACTTCTCGATGAGGTAGCCGGTGAGGAACTCCAGCCCGGGCTTGCCTCCGAACTTCCACCAGAGCCCCGCGTTGAACACGAGCGCCAGGCTGATCCACACCGTGCTCCAGCCCAGCGCTTCCTTGAAGCTGACCGTGTGGGCCTTCCGGTGGAAGACGCCGAGGTCCAGGGCGAGCATCGCGATGACGAAGGCAATGAAGCCGCCCCACAGGACGGGACTGCCGACGGTTTGTAGAGGTTCCATAGGTGGGGTTCAGATAAGAGCCACCGTTCTCTTCGACAAATAGGGATTACAGACTCACTCCTTCGGAAAAACCGAAGGATGGCTCCCGCAAGCGCTCCAGGGCTGTCCCGGGAGGGGGCGGCCCGGGG
>NZ_SRLW01000303.1:0-11993 GCF_006518215.1 Myxococcus sp. AB025B | reverse complement strand
GGCGGGGGAGCGTCCACGGGAGCGCGCAGCATAGACCAGCGCCGCGTCGCCCCGCGTCCGTCCGCCGCTCCGTCGCCCAGGCCGCGGGCGAGGCAGCGGCCCCTGTCGTGCCGAGGACGGTGGCCGCCTTCCACCCCCCACGCGGGCTCCGGATGGGCCCGTCCCCGCCCAGCCCGGTGACGCACCCCGGCGTGCCTACTGTTTAATTGGGGATTGTTGCTTTCTCGCGTCTTGAGACAGAGTGCCCTCCGGAATCAAAGGGAGGGAGTCAGCTTTGTCCATACGTGTGGGTCTCGCCCGCGGGGTGTGTCTCGCGGTCCTGCTCTGTGGCGCCGGAGCGTTCGCTCAAGGCGTCTCGGTCATCACCGGCACCATCACCAGCGCGGAGGACAAGAAGGCGCTGGGGGACGCGGTGGTGACGGCCACCTCGCCGAAGCTGCAGGGTGAGCGGGTGGTGGTCTCGGATGCGAGCGGCCTGTATCGCATCCCGCAGCTGCCGCCGGGCACGTACACGCTGCGCGTGGAGCGCGAGGGCTTCGAGCCCTTCGTGCGTCCGGACATCGTGCTGCGGTTGGACCGCACCATCCGGGTGAACATCCAGCTGTTGCCCTCGGCGTTCGGTGAGGAGATCTCCATCAGCGCGGCGCCCACGCTGGACGTGGGCTCGAGCACGCAGGGCATGAGCGTGGACGCGGACTTCCTGCGCAACGTGGCCGTCATCCGGCCGGGCAGCAAGGGCTCCGCGTCGCGCTCGTTCGAGTCGCTGGCGGAGCTGGCGCCGGGCGCGGTGGAGGACCGCTACGGCGTGAGCGTCAGCGGCAGCAGCTCCCCGGAGAGCCAGTACGTGGTGGATGGCCTGTCGGTGAACGACCCGGGCGTGGGCACGCTGGGCACGCCGCTGTCGGTGGAGTTCGTGCAGGAGGTCAACGTCATCACCGGCGGCTACATGCCCGAGTACGGCCGCTCCACGGGCGGCGTGCTCAACGTCGTCACCAAGTCGGGCTCCAACGAGTTCCACGGCTCGGTGTTCGCGAACATGGCGCCGGGGGCGCTGCAGCGAAACGGCACCATCGTCCGACAGGCGGGCAGCGTCATCTCCGCGCAGGGGCAGCCCTGGAACCAGGGCGACTTCGGCTTCGACCTGGGCGGCCCCATCCTCAAGGACAGGCTCTGGTTCTACGCGGGCGTGGCGCCGTCGTTCAATCGCATCCGCGTGGACCGGCAGTTGAGTGTGCTGGAGATCTGCGGAAAGGACGACACGAGGCCGGGCTGCGCGAAGGAAGAAGACCCGGTCCGCGACCCGGAGACGGGCTTCGGACTGGCGACGCCCATCGAGGGCTCGCGCACGCTGCGCTTCGCGGATGAGCGCAGCCTCCAGTACATGACCAAGCTGACGTACCTCTTCAACCCGGACCACAACCTGTCCGTGTCGGTGTTCGGCACGCCGCGCTCCTCGGGTGGCTCGGGCAAGTATTCCTTCAGCGATGACGGTGACCCGGAGGTGTGCGTGGGCCTGTCCTGCACCGCCTTCGTGCAGGGGAGCTACGACTCCATCGCCACGCGCCGCAGCAACGGGGTGATGGACATCGTCGCCAAGCAGTCCTCGTCCTTCTTCGGCAAGACGCTCCTGGTCGACGCGACGCTCGGCTGGCACCACCAGGCGGACAGCATCCTGCCGTCGGATGGCTCGGGGCTGCTGTCCTCCTCGGGCCTGTCCGCGGAGCCGAACATCGCCTGGCGTCGTACGGGCGGCCCGGAGGGTGTGCGCACCATCAACGATTACGAGCCGCTGCTGGACCCGTCCGTCTGTGGCTCCACTGCGCGGGAGCGGCAGCTCCGGTGTCCTGTCAGGGCCTACTCCAGCGGAGGCCCCGGGACCATCAGTGAGCAGGAGCTGGACCGCTTCCAGGGCAAGGTCATGGGCACCTACCTGTTCCAGGCGCTCGGTCACCACATCTTCAAGGCGGGCTTCGACGCGGAGCGGATGAGCTTCTACAACAACCGCGCGCGCTCGGGCGGCACCCACTGGCAGGAGTGCGCCAACGGCAGTTGCTTCTTCACCCTCAACCAGTACGGCTATCTCGAGGGCCCGGACCAGCCGGTGTTCCTGGCGAGCAAGGAGGGCACGTCCACGTCGGTGACGGTGGGCGGCTTCGTGCAGGACAGCTGGTCCATCCTGGACAAGGTGACCCTCAACGCGGGCCTGCGCTACGACGTGCAGACCATCCGGGGACTGGACGACAAGGTGGGCCTGCACCTGCCCAACCAGTGGTCGCCGCGCGTGGGGCTCATCTACGACTTCACCCAGCAGGGACGCTCGAAGCTGTTCGTCAACTTCGCGCGCTTCTTCGAGAACGTGCCGTTGGACCTGGCCGACCTGTCCTTCCCGCAGCAGCAACTCCTGTCTGCCACGTACGGCTCGGCGAACTGCTTGCCGAGCGACCGCGAATCACGGCTCACGGGCTGTATGTCGCCAAGCAACCGACAGACCATCGGCAGCCGGGAGGGACCGAACCAGCGCTGGGATGCGCAGGGTGGAGACCGCGTGCCGGTGGACCCGAACATCCGCGCGCAGTCCGCGGACGAAATCATGGTGGGGGGTGAGTACGAGCTGCTGCTCGGCCGCTTCGGCCTGACGTACACGCGGCGCGTGCTCAACGACGTCATCGAGGACATGAGCCGCGACGACGGCAACACCTTCTTCCTGGGCAACCCGGGCAAGGGGTTCTCGACGGACTTCCCCGAGGCGAAGCGCCACTACGACGCGGTGAACGTGTACTACCAGAAGGCGTTCACCGACGGCTGGCTGGCCCAGGCCAGCTACACGTGGTCCAAGCTGCGCGGCAACTACTCCGGCCTGTTCCGCGCGGACACCGGTCAGTTGTCGCCCAACCTCACGCGCGACTTCGACCTGCTGTCTCTGACCACCAACCGCGACGGGCCGCTGCCCGGGGACCGCACGCACTCGCTCAAGGCGTTCGGCGCGCGCGAGTTCAACCTGACGCGCACGACGAGCCTCAACGTGGGCGGTGGTTACCGCAGCCGCTCGGGCACGCCGCTCAACTACCTGGGCGCGCATCCGCGGCGCAGCGGCTCGGAGACGTTCATCCTGCCGCGAGGCAGCGCGGGCCGGCTCCCGTGGGTGCACAACATCGACACCCGCGTGAGCGTCAGCCAGAAGCTGGGTGGGGACTACGTGCTGAGCATGTCGCTGGACGTGTTCAACGTCTTCAACTTCCAGCAGCACACGGCGGTGGACCAGACGTTCACCACGACGCGTGTCTATGCGATTGAGCAGGGCGGCAAGCCCGAGGACCTGTCGGCGTGCCTCACCGCCAACAACCCGGACTGCAAGGTCATCTCGACCACGACGAACCAGCGCATCCTGGAGACGGACATCAACCCCAACTTCAAGCGTCCCACGGCCTACCAGGCGCCGCGCTCCGTGCGGCTGGGCGCGAAGCTGACCTTCTAGGCGCTCGCCATGAAAGGACATCTGCCAATGATTCGTCGAATGGGATGGGGCGCGCTGGCGGCGCTGGTGCTCGCGGGCTGTGGGATGGAGGACCCGGAGGCGCAGTGTGTGGTGGCGCGGGCCGTGACGGATGGCTCCACCGGCTCGTTCGCCACGGTGTACACGCTGCTCCCGGGACAGAACCCCGACCTGCAGTGCGCGCGGCTGGCGCCGGAGGCGGTGGGGATGCAGAAGTACTACAGCCAGGACCCCAAGGCGCCGGACACGGTGGCGCTGCGCAGCGCGCGGATGGGGAAGCTGCTGGTGGACTTCAAGGACCGGCCGGACCTGGATGCGTCGCATACGCCGTACTCGGTGGGGCCGCTGGCCAGCGAGGGGCCGGGGGCGGACCACTTCTGCGACGTGCCGCAGCTGTCGACGACACGGCTGGAGGTGCCGGCGACGGACACGCTGCCCGCGCAGAGCTTCGCGTACGAGTGGTCCAACCTGCGCATCTACAACACGCCGGGCATCCCGGGGACGCAGTTCAAGGCGGACCTGCGCTACTCGGAGAACGGGTGCACGGCGACGTACCAGGCCAAGGGCATCTGGCCGGTGGTGAGCTGCGCCACCGCGGGCAAGCCGGACGACGTGAAGTGCGACCCGAATCCAGACTTCGCGGCGGGCCGTCTGCGTGGCTCCGGAATCAATCCCGTGTTCCCGGTGAAGTGTGACCCCGTCGCGCTCATCTGCGTGCTCACGGGGGAAGTGCCGTCCGACGAGACGCCCTGAGTGAGCGTCGAGACCCTTCCCGCTTCCGTGTCTTGAAGCGGGGAGGGGGCCTACTGGAGGGGGGTGGACTTCTGGTCCACGCCCGACACGCGGCGCCACTGCGCGAGGCTGCGGGTCTCCTCGGGGTCGGCCTTGAAGGTGCCCTCGGCGGCGTACTGGTTACCGTCCATCTTCAGGCCGGGGCGGTGCTTGCCCAGTCGCACCAGGTGCCGACCCTGGATGGAGTTGCCGCGCACGGTGAGGTTCTCGCTGGGCGCGCCGTTGGAGCCCAGCCCGAGCATCATCCCGAAGCCCTCCGTGTCGGAGATGGTGTTGCCCACCACCGTCACGTCGCGCGAGTTCTCCACGCGGATGCCCGCGCCGTCGCTGCCGCCGCTCTGGGTGATGCCCTTGATGGTGTTGCCGCGCACCACGACGTTGACGGGGCTGGGCTGGTTGCCCTCTCGCGAGCCGCCCACCGCGATGCCGCGTCCCGCGTCGGAGATGCGGTTGCCCTCGATGCGCACGTTCCGCGCGGAGAAGTGGACGACGACGGCCTCGCCCGCGGACGTGGGGGACTTGCGGAAGCCGTACATCGTGTTGTCACGGATGACGACGTCGTGGCACGTCTTGATGTCCACGGCGTTCTCGTCGTTGTCGTGGAGTTGGTTGCCCTCGATGACCACGTTGCGAGCGGGCGCCTGGCCCTTGCGGTCCGGCAGCAGGCACTGCACCGAGTCGCCCGAGTTGCCGTGGATGTCATTGCCGCGCACGGTGATGTTCCGCGACGTGGCCTGGATGACCACGCCGTGCGAGTCCCCCTTCGGGGCCCGGCGGAAGTCGTGGATGTGGTTGTTCTCGATGAGCACGTCGCGCGCGCCACCGTACGTCGCGACGCCGGCGCCCAGCGTGCCGTGGTGGATGTGGCAGCCGGTGAGCACCGCGCCGGTGGTGTCGCCCTCGAAGAGGACGGCGAAGCGCGGCTGCCCGCGCACGTCGATCTCGAAGCCCTCGATGACCCAGTGGGGCTTGCGCACCTGCACCAGCGTGCCGCCGCGCGCCGTCGGGACGATGCGGGGCGTGCCCTCGCCCAGCAGCGTGATGGGGGCGTTCGGCTTGCCGGCCTTCACGGCGGGGCCATCGATGAAGACGCCCTCGGCGTACTCACCTGCCTGGACGCGGATGAGCTCGCCAGGACCCGCGTGGCGCACCGCGCGGCCGATGGTCCGGAACGGGGCGCGCTTCGTCCCCGCGGCCGTGTCGTTGCCCGAGGGGCTCACGTACCACTCGCGGGTGAAGCGGCGGGGGCGCGGGGAGGAGGCCTTAGCGACGCTCTCCTGGCTGCCCTGCTCCCGGGCGCTCGGGGGCTCCGCCGCCCAGGCGGGCGTGGTGGCCCACATGGCGCAGGCAAGGCCCCATCCCAGTGTTCGCTGGCCGACCCTCATCCCCATCCCCTTCCGCACGAGACCGTCCCCAAGGTGCGCACGATGGCTCCCTGGGGAAGCGGGGCGAGGTGGGAGTCGTGCGCCCCTGTCGAGCGAAGAGACGGAGGGGGCGTCCTCCCGAGGCCAGCCAGGGGGCGCTTGCCCGGTCGAGCGAGAGTCCCGAGCCGTCGAGCCGCGCGGGAGGAGAGGCGCCTCCCTCCGGGGAGCCGCGATGACGGTCGGGAGGGAGGACTCCGTGGCGGATGCGCGGTCCTCGGAGTCCTCCTCCACCTTCAGGGAGGCGCGGGCGTCTTGAACTCGGGGATGAGCTCACCGGTGAGGCGGATGCTCTTGAGCACGGCCTCGTGGGAGAGGGCGCCCACCTGGTGGAAGGACATCAGCGCGTCGATGCCCAGGGCCTCGTAGCGCTTGAGGCCCTGACGCACCTGGTCCTGCGTCCCGACGATGAGCGAGTCCTGGGCGCTCAGCACCTCCCAGACCTGCTCATCGGGCACGGCCTCGCCGGACATGATGCGGCCGAGGATGCGCTGGGCCTGGGACTGGGGTGCGTTGGGGTCCTTGCGTCGCAGGTACTGGCCCGTGAGCCCGCCGCCAGCGGGGTCCTTGGCGAGGGCCTCCAGCTCCGCGGCGGATTTGACGAAGTGGTCCTTGGCCTCGAAGAACGTGAACGAGCCGCTCGTGTACCAGGCGGCTGCCTTCGCGGCGCCGTTCTCCATCGCCTCGCGCTCGGTGTCCGCGCAGTGCACGAAGGTGAAGAAGGCCACCTGGTCGTTCACGAAGTCGCCGACGGGCTCACAGCGGGTCCGCAGCGCTTCGCGGTAGAGGTGGATCATCTCCGCGACTTCTTCGGGGGAGGCCCACAGCGTCACGCCGAGCGCGCCGACGCCGTTGCGTCCGGCCTGTTCGAAGGACGCGGGGCTGGAGCACGCCTGCCACAGCGGAGGGTGCGGCTTGCGGAAGGGCTTGGGGATGACGTTGATGTCCTTGACGCGGAAGTCCGGTGAGTCCCAGGAGAACTTCTCCTGGGTCCACAGCTTCGGAATCATCTGGAAGGCCTGCTGCATCTGCGAGCGGGTGGCGTCGGGCTCGATGTTGAAGACGCGCCACTCGGGGATGGTGCTGCGCGCCATGCCGAGTTGGAAGCGGCCGCCGCTCAGGTGGTCGAGGAACGCGGAGCGTTCGGCGATGCGGATGGGGTGATTGAAGCGCGCGGGCGCGAGCGCCGCCGAGTGCCCCACGTGGATGTTCTTGGTGCCCATCGCGATGGCGGTGAGCATGACCTCGGGTGCGGAGCTGTAGCTGAACTCCACGGCGGTGTGGTGTTCCACCTGCCACCAGACGCCGTAGCCCATCTCGTCCGCGAGCCGAGCCTGCTCCAGCGTCTCACGGATGATTTGATGCTCGTGGTCCGCGCCAGTCCACCGCTCCTTCGGGTGCTGCATCTCCGAGAAGATGTCGAGTCTCATGTCCGGTCCTCCCCCTGTAGACCTCGGGTTGCGGAAGACTGTAGCACCGTGGGTGAATCAGTCCGCGCACCTGGTCCAATCCTTGTCATGGGGGGGCCAGGGTTGACATCCATTGTTTGTTTCGGCGGAGGTGCCCGCAAGCGCCGGTTCCTCGTGATGAACGTGCGGGCACCTGGCTCCGAGGAGTCAAGGCGCGGCGCGGCCACCGATTTCCGGGAAGCGCTCATAGGCGCGCTTGAGCGCGTCCAGGTGGGCGGGATTATCCAGGTCGAGCGGCGTCTCGGTGAGCTGTACGACCCAGCCCCCTGTCGCCGTGCGTCGAGCCCGTGAGAGCAGGTCCGCGTCACGGGCGGGGTCCGGGAACCCGATGGCCTGTGCGGCGGCGGAGGACCAGTAGTTCAGCCACCCGAGGTAGTAGGGAATCTCGGGAGAGCGGATGTGCTCGAAGACCTTCAGGGCGGGCAGCCCCCGGCGTGGAGACGGCGGCCCTTCCAGGGTGGGTGCGGTCTGATAAGCGATGTCGATCGCAGCATCATGTGGCGTCGCGCGCCCCCAGAATGAGTGTGTGCCCTCTGCTACGCGCTCCAGCATCTCCGCCGCTGCCTTGATGACCGACGCATCGAGCGGCAACCGCGCATGGACTTCAAACAAGGCTTGACCGCCAGGGCTGAAGAGTCCGTCGTTTCCCCTTCCCATCACCGTCACGGGGTAACTCTCATCCCCGTTGCACACCAGAGGGAAGCCTCCGTCCTTGATCTTTCCAACGAGCCACGCGTCGCGCTGTGGCAACGCGGCAAGGCGCCGCCCTCCGGTAACTCTCCACTCTAGCCGTAGGCCAGGGAGCGCCTGTTCCATCCCATGAATGGCCGCGAGTGGGCGGTTGTCGTCACCTGCGAGTGCAGGCGCGTAGACGGTCAGAAGGAGGCGAGGTGGTGTAGTCATCGTTTGCATCCCGTGACGACGATTCTGAGCGAGGGAAGGACAGCGAGCAGCGCTTCTTTGTGCGCTTGGGTACTCACTCCAATCATGAAGTCGTAGCCACACTCCACCGCTGCTCTGCGCTCCCTTGCTATTCGCTTCAAGTCCTTCTCGATTTCTCGGTTTTGGATGAAGTCAGAATACGTGTCGAATCGATGGGTCTTGATCTCCCAGAGCACTCGTGCGCCGACTTGCAGCGCATCGAAGCGCTCACCGGCCACGATGACGTCCATGCCGGGATAACGGTTGGGCGGGAACTTATCGGCGCACTCGTTATGGGGGATATCTTCGCCCGCATGCCGAACCGGGATGGGTTTGCAGTCCGGGCGGCGCTCGCGCTCCAGAGGCTCGGTTGGCCCTGGAGGAAACCAATCCAGTCCTGATGGTTCGGGCTTTCGGTCTGCCGCAGGCTTCTTGAGGGGCTGCGTCTGGACCTCGGACCTCGCGCTCTCGCGGGATGCCCGCCGATACGCAGCCAACTCCTCGCTGATGGCGGCTGCCACCACGACCGCACCCGCGACAATCACGGCCCCGACGATGATTTCGGGCGCAATCAGAACGCAGACGCCCAAGCCAAGTACAGCGGCCCCCGCGGAGGCGACAGAGCATCGTCCCGTGACATCACGAAACTCGAGCCGGTCATGGTCGAGCGCATGAAAGCACCGCTCCACCAGCACGGCCCAATCGTTGGAGGCCTCCCGCACCACGCAGCGGCCGCCATCCACCCACGGCAGAGTCGCCGCTCTCTGGAGGTTGGCGACCCTGGAGTCTTGGGCCGCTGAGTCTCGTGTGTTCGGCGCTGTCGTCGCACAGGCGGAGAGAAGCAGCAGAAGTGCGGCGCAGGCGCGGAGTCGCATGGTCACGTCCGTTCAATCAGGCCGGGCTGTCGTGGGTCAAGGAGGGCCAGCCGCGTCCGAGCGGGACAGCGCCGCGCGGCCACTTCAGGCATTCTCCCGCGCATGGCACAGCCACCTCGCTTCCGGACCTACGCGAAGATGCCCGCGGCGGGCGAGCCGAAGTCTGTCCCCAGTCCCGGTGGTCCGTGGATCGCCCTGGAGAAGGTCCATGGCGCGCAATTGGTCATCGCGGTGCGCGCGGGGCAGGCGTGGTTCGGCAAACGCAAGGCGTGGCTGACCGAGGAGGAGTCCTTCTTCGGCTGGCAGCTCGTGCGAGCACAACTGGGCCACGCCGCCGAGCGAATGGCCCATGCCTTGGGGGCCTCCACCAGCACCGTGTACTTCTATGGGGAACTCTTCGGCGGCCATTATCCGCATCCCGAGGTGCCATCCGTGCCGGGGCTGTCCGCCGTGCAGACTGGCATCTGGTACGCGCCGGACCTGCGCTGGTCCCCGTTCGACGTCCTGCTCGCCCGGAATGACGAAGACGATGGCGTCTTGCTGGCCCACCCGGAGCTGGAGGCCGCGGCGAGGGACGCTGGGCTCATGACGCCTCCCGTGCTTCGCCGGGGAACCCGCGGCGACATGGACAGCGTCCCCACGCGGTTTCCAACGCGGGTCCCCGGGCTGTTGGGGTTGCCGACGCTCGCCGACAACGTGGCGGAGGGGCTGGTCATCAAGAGCGAGCTGCGCGCCTCCCCGAGCGCGCGCGCCTCCGTCAAACGGAAGATCGACGAGTTCAGCGAGGGCCGCTTCGACGAGAGCGAGGCATGGCGTCCGCATCAGGCCCTCTCGGTGGAGACGCTCGTGGACTGGTCCGCGCGACTGGTCAACCCCGCGCGAATCGCCAGTGCCATCTCCAAGTGTGGACGCGACCACGTCGACGCCCTGCTCGACGAAGTGGTCCTCGACGTGCGCGTGGACCTGGAGCTGGCGTTCCCGCTCGCCTATCGCTCGCTCGATGCCTCCGCGGAAGAACTCCTCTCGTCTCGGATTCGAGAGCGAGCCCGTGTGCTCATCCAAGCCGCGCTGGTGCCTCACGGTGCGTGACGACCAATGGACAGCAACCCGCCATCTTCAATCGGCCTCCCATTTTCTTTTGCCGTCGTGAATACACGCAGTCTTCAATTTTACGTGCGCAAGTAATTATTGGTTTCCAGGCAACTCGTTCCTGAGTGGCAAGAAAACCCATTCGTCACACATCACCGAATGGGTTTTTCCTCACCCCTGGAGCGACATGAGAAGACAATTCCTGGCACTCACCGTGCTGACGCTGGCTGCGACCAGCGCCGCCGCGGCGGACCGCATGAATCCGACGGACCTGCGCCGCGTGACGAAGGCGCGTGAGCACCTCGTCCCCGCCGTCGCGAAGGAGTTCGGACCCAAGGCCCGGTTCGTCCACCTCTTCGGGCAGGGCAAGGGAATGCTGGCCGGCGTCGTCGCGGAGATTCCCGCCGACGCTCTGGGCACGGACGAGCTGCCGCTGCTGGCCATCGTCCAATACGACGAGGCCACGGGCGCGGTGCGCGTGGTGGACCGTGAGTTCAAGTACCGCGAGGCCCGAACGGTAGGCCCCGAGGTGGCGCTGCTCGACGGCGAGGGCAATCTGCGCCTGCGAGACGCCAACGGCCGCGAGCGCCTGCTGGCGCAAGGCGTGGGCGGGGACCTGTTTCCCACGGCGAAGGGCGACGCCCTGGTGGCCACGCTGGCGATGTCCCGCGGGCCCAAGCACGAGACCTCCGTGGGCCTCATCGATATGAAGGGCCGCGTGAAGGTGCTGGCGGATGGCCCCGGCGTGGACGCGACGCCCAGCATCTCTCCGGATGGACGGACCGTGGTCTTCGTCTCCGGCCGCACCACCGTCGCGTCGTTCTACGTGACGGACGTGGACGGCGCGGCGCCCAGGCAGCTCACCAACCTCGGGATGGACAGCACGATGCTGTATGGCGGCCCACCCAAGGGCTTCGTGCCACCGCCCGTCTCCAGTCACCACATGACGTGGTTGAGCGACGACGTGCTCCGCTACAACGCGGGCGGCGGTGAGTTCTGGAAGCTGAACGTGCGGACGGGCGAGGCCTCCGCGGACCTGGGCGGTGAGAAATGAGTCGCGCGATTCGGCAACTGCTCATGCTGGCGCTGTGTGTCCTTCCAGCCCTGGCCTCCGCGCAGACGATGTTCCGCTTCCCCGCGTCGCAGCTCGCGGACCAGTGCGGCAACGGCGGCTGCACCGTGAGCGCGTACAAGGACTACGGCGGTCGGGACTACGCCTGTGGAGGTGTGCGCTACAGTGGCCACACGGGCACGGACTACGCGCTGGTCGGCGGGTTCAGCAAGATGGACTACGGCGTCTGGGCGATGAATGCCGCGCGGGGCTACATCGAGTCCAACGTGGATGGGTATTACGACCGGTGCAACTACTGGAACCAGTCCAACCCCTACGCCGCCTGTGGCCTCTACACAGCCAACTACATCATCATGCGGCACCCGGACAACACCCAGACCTGGTACTGGCACCTGAAGGCCTATACGCAGCAGTTCGCCCGGGGCACGTCGCTCGACTGCGCCTACTGGATTGCGCGAGTGGGCTCGTCGGGGGCCTCCACGGGGCCGCACCTGCACTTCGAATACTGGGTGCCGGGCTACGGCACGGATGACCCGTATGCGGGTTCCTGCGGTACGCCATACACGCGGTGGACCTCACAGGGCGCGTACCGGGGCCTGCCGGGCATCGCCTGTCAGTAATGGCGGTGTGGACGGCACAACCCCTGTTGGCAAGCTGAGCGATCCCCGCATTTGAGGGAGCGGCTTGCCAGCCGCCTACCAGGTGGTCGCGTGCGAGGCGGAGTGGTGGAGAGCAAGAGGAGAGGTCATGCTGGTACGCAAGGTGGCCATCAACGAAGAGCAGGTGCGGGCGTTCCTGGAGAGCTTGTTCGAGCAGGACCTGCACGCCAAGAGGGTGCTGTCGCTGTCGCATGCGACGCTG
>NZ_SRLW01000302.1:0-12008 GCF_006518215.1 Myxococcus sp. AB025B | reverse complement strand
CTGCACCGCCCGTTCCACCGTGCTCGCCGTGGAGGAACTCCTCGCCCAGCCCACCCCCGGCGCCCTCACCCCCGCGGGTGCCTTCGGCGCCGACTTCGTCCTCCGCGTCGAGGGCTCCCGTCGCTTCGACGCTCTGTGATGATCCATCCGAGTGCCGGGTCCGTTTGACCCCAGACTGGTGGAAAACCGCGCGGGGCCGGTGTGTGTCAATGAGCGGGGGTCCCTTAGCAGCCGGGTCTCAGTTGGCTATCCTGCACTTCGGCGGATCACCGGTCCGTCCGAGCTTCAGGGAGTCCACGGGGCTCCTCGGAAGGATGGCGACATGGACGGGCGCTGCAGGCTCCTCGGGGAGTCGCGCTTCAACTGCCGGAACCTGGCCGGGGCGGACGGGGTGCGTGGAGACTCGGGTGGGACGGAGGCCGTTCGGTGCGCTTGAAGCTGAAGCAGAAGGTGATGCTGTCCCCGGTGGCCGCGGCGGTGCTCCTCGGGGTCCTCGTCGTGGTGGCGCTGGCGGGCGGTCCGACGTGGCTGGTGGTGGTGCTGGCGCTCCTGGCGATGGGGACGACGGCGGGGCTCGCGTGGTGGTTGCACCGTGACCTGGCCGAGCCGCTGACGCGATTGTCCGAGGTGGCGCGGCGCATCGCGCATGACGGTGATTTGTCGCAGCCGCTGGAGCTGGGTCGGCAGGACGAGGTGGGCGAGCTGAGCCGGAGCCTGCAGGTGATGGCGGACCGGCTGCGCGACGTGCCGGCGACGCTGAAGTCCGTGGTGGAGGAGCTGTCCTCGGCGGCGACGCGGCTGACGCAGGCGAGCCAGGACCAGGTGAACTTCCTGACGAACCAGTCGCGCAGCCTCACCGAGGCGAGCACCACCATCGCCGAAATCGCGCAGACCTCCAGCATGGCCGCGAGCCGCGCGGAGATGGTGCTCAAGGTGGCCGCGCAGGCGGACCAGTTCAGCTCCTCCGGGCAGCACTCCATCGAGCAGAGCGCGGAGGGCATGCAGCAGATTCGCGAGCGGGTGGGCGCGCTGGTGGGCAGCATCGCGCACCTGAGCGACCAGGCCGTGCACGCCGGCGAAATCATCAGCAGCGTGAAGGATTTGGCGGACCAGTCCAACGTGCTCGCGCTCAACGCCGCCATCGAGGCCGCGCGCGCGGGCGAGGAGGGCCGGGGCTTCGCGGTGGTGGCGAGGGAGATGCGCGCGCTCAGCGGGCAGTCGCTCCAGAGCACCCAGCGCATCGGGAAGATTCTCCTCGAGATCAACCAGGCCATCCGCCAGACGACCTCCATCGCGGAGGGCGACAGCGAGAAGATGGAGCAGAACATCGAGCAGGTGCTGGCCTCGGCGAACTCGCTGAAGGAGATCACCACCGTGGTGCAGGAGAGCAGTCAGGCCGCGCGCCAGATTGTCGCCTCCGTCACCCAGCAGAACGCGGGCATCGCGCAGATGACCGAGGTGATGACGCAGCTGTCCTCGATGATGGCGGACGTGGTGACCTCCACCATGACGGCCGAGGAGGCGGTGACCCAAATCAACGCCACCCTGGGGCGGCTCGAGTCGCTGTCCACGTCGTTCCGCGCGTAGCGTGCGTCGCTCCGGGCGGCCCCCTCGACGAGAGCGAGATGAGGGCCGCCCGTCGAAGCCGCGTCACTCGCCCTGCATGAGCCCGGTGATGCGCCCGTTCTCGTGGACGGTGATGCGGCGGGCGGCGGGCTCGCGAGGCAGGCCCGGCATGGTGAGGATGTCGCCGGTGAGCGCGACCATGAAGCCCGCGCCCGCGGACAGGCGCACCTCGCGCACGGTGAGCGTGAAGCCGCGCGGCCGGCCCTGCTTCGTCGCGTCGTCGGAGAGCGACAGGTGCGTCTTGGCCATGCACACCGGCAGCTCCGCGCCGCCCAGCTCGCGCACGGTCTCCAGGTCCTTGCGCGCGGAGGCCGTGAAGGCCACGTCGTCCGCGCCGTACACGGTGCGCGCAATCGCGCGGACCTTCTCCTCGGGGGACTGCTTCACGTCGTAGAGGAAGCGCGGCCTGGGCGGAGACGCGTCCGTGCCGTCGAGCATCGCGAGCACGCGGTCCGCCAGCTCCAGCGAGCCCTCGCCGCCGCGTGTGAAGCCGTCACACACCGCCATCTCCACGCCGCGCTCCCGGCCGAAGGCGCGCAGGGCATCCAGCTCCTCCTGCGTGTCCTGGGGGAAGCGGTTGACGCAGATGACCGCGGGCAGGCCGAAGGCGCGCACCGATTCGAGGTGCTTGTCCAGGTGGTCGAAGCCTCGCGCGAGCGCCGCGCCGTCCGGCTCGGCGACGCGGGCGAGCGGGGTGCCGCCGTGGTACTTGAGCGCGCGCAGCGTGGCGACGAGGACGACGCCGCGCGGCCACAGGCCCGTGCTCCGGCACTTGATGTCGAGGAACTTCTCGGCGCCCAGGTCGAAGCCGAAGCCCGCCTCCGTGACGACTTCGTCCGCGTACGCGAGGCCCATGCGCGTGCCCACCACGGAGCTGCACCCGTGGGCGATGTTGCCGAACGGGCCCGCGTGCACGAGCGCGGGGCCGCCCTCTCGCGTCTGGACGAGGTTGGGCATCAGCGCGTCCTTGAGCAGGGCGACCATGGCCGCCGCCGCGTCCACGTCCCTGGCGCGCACGGGCTTGCCGTCCGGTGCGTGGCCCACGACGACGCGGCCCAGGCGCTCCTCCAGGTCCTGGAGGTTCTCGGCCAGGGCGAGGATGGCCATGACCTCGCTGGCGGCGGTGATGTCGAACGCGCCCTCGCGCGGCACGCCGTGCGCCTTGCCGCCCAGGCCCACGATGACGTTGCGCAGGAAGCGGTCGTTCATGTCCAGCGCGCGCCGCCAGCGCACCCGCGTCGAGTCGATGGCCACCGGCTGGCCGTAGTACACGGCGTTGTCCACCAGCGCGGCGAGCAGGTTGTTGGCGCTGGTGATGGCGTGCAAATCACCCGTGAAGTGCAGGTTGATGTCCGCCGCGGGCTCCAGGCTGGCCTGCCCGCCGCCGGTGCCTCCGCCCTTCACGCCGAAGACGGGGCCGAGGGACGGCTCGCGCAGCGCGGCCACGGCGCGGCGTCCTCGGCGACGCAGGCCCATGGCCAGCGCCACGGACATGGTCGTCTTGCCCTCGCCCGGAGGCGTGGGGTTGATGGCGGAGACGAGCACGAGGCGGCCTTGTCTTCCGCCCTGTTTGCCGAGTGCACCGAGGGAAACCTTGGCGCGGTTCGTGCCCCACGGGTGCACGTCGTCGGGGGACAGGCCCAGCTCGGCGCCCACTTCTGCGATGGGTCTCAGCTTCATGCAGGGGACTCTCGACGCGCGCGGGGCACGGGTCAACCGATGTGGTGTGGGCCCGTCCGGGGCGGGACGGATGTGGGCGCGGGGTGAGGTGCCGCGCGGCGGACGGATGTGGGGGCGCGCTGGGCGGGACGTGATGGCGATGCGGTGACAGGGCGGGGTGTGCGCCGCTGGTTGGGAGGTGCGGTGTGGCACTTGCTCGTGAGGCGCCTGGTGCTGATAGGCGAGCACCGTGACGCCGGGGTGTCCGCGCGGAAGTGTCTTGGTGTCAGAGCCCTCGCGCCGTGGTTCGCTGACGGGCCGTGCGCAGGTGCTTTCGCACCATGAGGGTGGAGAGCCCCACGCCTGTCGCCAGGATGAGCCAGGGCCAGGCTCCCGCGCTGGCCAGTCGTCGTGTCAGGTCGCCGAGCGCGGTGCGCGGGAGTTGGGCCAGGAGCAGGAACGTCGCGGTGGCGAGCACGAAGAGGGCGAAGCCTCGGCGCAGGACTCCGGGGGCCACGCGTCCGGCGAATCTTCCTCCGAGCATGCTCCCCACGAGGGCGATGGCGAGCACCTCGCTCGTGAGGCGCCAGGGGAGCTCCGCATGGCCCAGATGGCCGATGAGCCCCGCGGCGCACTGGAGCGCGATGACCACCAGCGAGGTGGCGGTGGCCATCGGCGTGGACAGGCCGACCAACGTGAGCGCGGGGACGATGAGGAAGCCGCCTCCCGCGCCCACGAGCCCCGAGAGCGTTCCTACGCCCACTCCCTGCACCACCACGCGCACCACGGAGACGGAGGAACCGCTCGCGATGCTCGCGGGACGTGGCTCCTCGGTGCGCCCCAGGGACACGGAGGAATCGCTCTTGATGCTCGTGGGATGTGGCTTCTCGGTGGGCCCCATGGAGACGGAGGAATTGCTCTCGATGCTCTCGGGACGTCGCTTCTCCGTGGGCCGCGTGTGCTGGTCGACAGCGGTCGAGATGCCTGGCTCGGCTTCCGTAACCTTCACTGCATTCTGTACGGACGTAGCTCGTGCGTCCGAGATGCCGGTCGTGACGTGGTCGCTCGTCACCGGCGCTGGTGCATCCGAGCGCAGCAGCATGGCGACCGAGGCCGCGACCATCACCCCCGCGAAGCACAGCAGCAACATCGTGGGCGACAGGAGCGGGTTGAGCTTTCCTCCCAGGAACGCCCCCGCCATCCCTCCCGCTCCGAACAGGAGCGCCGTGCGCCACCGCACCCGGCCCGCTCGCGCATGCAGTAGCGCGCCGCTCGCGCTCGTGACGCCCACCACCACCAGCGACATGGCGATGGCCGTGCGCGGCTCCACTCCCAGCACGTACACCAGGAGCGGCACCGTGAGGATGGAGCCCCCGCCTCCCAGCAACCCCAGCAACACTCCCACGAGCAACGCGCCCGCCATCCCCACGGCCCACATCATGGACGACTGCCTCCTCCAGGCTTCGCGACCGCAAGCAGGTCCCGGACCTCTCGCAGCGTCTTCTCGAACGCCGCCGCGTCTCCTCGCTCCTGCGGCGGCTCTGCCTGGAGCGCATCCAGCACCGCTCCGAGCGCCTCTCGCGACGGCTCCGGTGCCAGCGCCTCCACCGCGGGCACGCGCATCCCCGTGAGCCTCGCGCGCAGGGTGTCTCGCACCTGTCCGAGGCTCGGGAGCGGCTCCGTCGTCAGCCGCACCACCGGCAGCGCATGCGCGTTCCACGCGAGCATCCCGCCCGCCAGGTTCATCACCCGCGTGAAGCCCATCGCCACCAACTGCGTGGCCGCCTTCGCGGACCTCGCACCCGAGCGACAGATGAGCAGCACCTCCGTGTCCCTCGGCCACAACGTCGCCGCCTCGCGCAGGGTGGTGAGCGGCGCCGGATGCACGCCCTCGAGGTGACCCAGAATCCCATCCAGCTCGACGGGCTCGCGCACGTCCACCAGGTGCAGTCCCGGGGGCCGCCCGGTCGCGAGCTGCTGGACGTCCACGTCGCGATAGCCCTCGGGCCGGGGAGGGGCGTTGTCGTAGAGGTGACTCAAGCTGCGGCTCCTTCGATTCGAGCAAAAGGGTCCCCGCTCCGCGTCCCTCGGGGGAGGCGGCTGGGACCCTGGAAGTGGTGAGGGGTCACCTCACGCGGACGGTGACTGGGACTCCGCCGGGGCGGTGAGGCCGCAGGCGCGATTGGCCGGCACGGCCACGTCCAGCTTGCGCGGCGGCGGAATCTGGCGCGACTTCATGAAGTGCACGAAGTCGTCCCGCGTCCTGCCCGCGAGGCGTGGGTTGTGTCGCTTCTCCTCGCCCACCGAGGACGACGTGAAGCCCGCGTAGTCATGGGCAGGGAACACCTCCGTCGCGTCCGGCAGGACGAACAGCTCGCGGGTGATGGAGTCGTAGAGCTGCCCCGGGTCTCCATTCTGGAAGTCCGTGCGGCCCGTGCCGCGCACCAGCAGCGCGTCCCCCGTGAACAGTCGGCCGTCGCACAGGAAGCTCAGGCTGTCGTCGGTGTGACCCGGCGTCTCCAGGACGCGCAGCTCCAGCTGGCCCACCCGCACCACGTCGCCATGCTGGAGCTGCCGGTCGACACAGGGCGCGCCCTTCGCCGAGGCCATCACCCGGGCGCCCAGGCGCTCGCGCAGCTGCCCGGCGCCGGTGACGTGGTCCGCGTGCACGTGCGTCTCCAACACCACCACCAGCTTCAACCCCAGCTCCTCCAGCAGCCGGGTGTCCCGCTCCACCTGCTCCAACACGGGGTCGATGAGCACCGCCTCCCGCGTCGCCGGGTCCGCCAACAGGTAGGTATAGGTCGAGGACTCCGAGTCGAAGAGCTGCCGGAAGAGCATGTCCACTTCCCTCCTGGGTTGGTCGCAGCGCACGTCCAGCGGTACTGCGAGCCCCATGCCAGCGAGGCGGCTCCGAGTGACGGCCCGAGCCCGCCGGTCGTTGCACCCACTTCGAGGAAACAGGTGAAACACCTGGGTGAAACGGCCGCCCCGGATTCGAGGACGGTCGCTCGCTCAGCGCGCAGCTTCGCCCAAGGTCCGCAGGCGGCGCCAGAGTGTCACGCGACTGACGCCAAGCAGTCGCGCGGCCTCGGAGCGATTGCCGCCCGCCCGGGCGAGGGCCGCGCGCACCTGCTCCTCGTCGAGCGTGGCGCCGGTCGTCGCCACGGGGAGGCGGGTGAGCGCCTTCGCCTCGGAGAACTCGGGGGGCAGGTCCACCTCGCGCAGCACCGGGCCCTCGCCGATGACGTAGGCGTACTCCATGACGTTGCGCAGCTCGCGCACGTTGCCGGGCCAGCCGTGGGACTCGAGCAGCTTGCGCGCACCAGGCGCGATTCGCTCCACACGCCGCGTCCCCCGCTGGTGCAGCTCGTCGAGGAAGCGCAGCGCGAGCGGGAGAATGTCGCCCCGACGTTCTCTCAGCGTGGGGAGGAAGATGGGGACGACGCGCAGGCGGTACATGAGGTCCGCGCGGAAGCGGCCGGCCTCGACCTCGCGACGCAGCGCGCGGTGGGTGGCGGCGATGATGCGCACGTCCACGGGGACGGGGGCTCGGCCACCCACGGGGATGACGGTGCGTGTCTCGAGGACTCGGAGCATCTTCGCCTGGAGGTCGAGGGGGAGCTCCGCGACTTCATCGAGGAAGAGCGAGCCGCCGTGCGCGAGCCGGAAGTGCCCCGGGCTGTCTCGCACCGCGCCGGTGAAGGCGCCGCGCACGTGGCCGAAGAGTTCGCTCTCCAGGAGGCTGGGGGGGAGGGCCGCGCAGTTGATGGCTCGGAAGGGGCCCTTGCCGCGAGGGGACAGTTCGTGCAGCGCGTGCGCGATGTGCTCCTTGCCCGTGCCGGACTCGCCTCGCACGAGCACGCTCGATTCGGTGCGCGCGACCTTCTCGACGATGCGGAAGACGCGGCGCAGCTCCGGGTCCTGGGTCCACAGGCCGTGGAACACCTCGGCGCCCTCCAGGGCGGGAGGGGAGGTGTCCTGGCGGACGGTGAGCGCCCAGCCGTCCTTGCCGAGCGCTGTCGCGCGGACCCGGATGGTGCCTCCGGCGCGGAGCCTCGCGGTCGTCTCGCGTCCCGTGGTGAGGAGTGCGTCCAGGCGCTCGGCGCCACCCTGGAGGCAGAGCAGCTCCGTGAGCGGTGTGCCCTCGCGCACGGGGGCGACGAGCTGGGACTCCAGCGCAAAGGTCGCGCCCACGACGCGGCGCTCCGCGTCCACGAGGAGCACTGCGCCCGCGAGCGCGTCGAGCGCGGACAGGGCGAGCCGAGGCGGACGCTGCGGAGGGCGGGATGTGGGCATGCTCCGAGGTGCATAGCGCGGAGCGGGTTCGCGGGCACGCCCGTGGTGTCTCACGCCCGCCCGCGCAGCATGCCCTTCCAGTAGAGCTGCGGCAGGCCGTACTTCTTCATCAGCCACATGTCCCGTCGCTCCTGCATCGTGTCGATGAGCGGGAAGCTGGGCGTGGGCTTGCCGTCGTAGTCGAACTCCGCGAGCAGCAGCTTCCCGTAGCCCGTGGTCAGCGGACACGAGGCATACCCATCGTACCTCGCGGTGGGCGCACGGCCCGCCATGACGTCGCGCAGGTTGCGCACGAGCACCGGCGCCTGCTTGCGGATGGCGGCCCCCGTGCGACTCGTGGGCAGGTCCGACGCATCCCCGAGCGCGAAGACGTTCGGGAACACCGGGTGCTGGAGCGTGTGCTTGTCCGCGCGCACCCAGCCACTGCACGCCCCCTCGCGCGAGGTGAGCGGGCTGTCGCGGATGAAGTCCGGCGCGCTCTGCGGCGGCGTGACGTGGAGCAGGTCGTAGCCCAGCGTGACGCGTGTCTTCTGCCCGTCCCGCATCGTCTCGAACGTCGCCTCGCGCCGCGCTCCATCCACCGCGACCAGGTCATGTCCGAAGTGCGTCTGGATGCCGTAGCGCTTCACCACGTCCTCCAGCACCCGCGCGAAGGGCTGCACCCCGAAGATGGCCTTCGCCCCCGAGCCGAACACCACCCGCGAGCGCTCCAGGATGCCCGTGCGGCGGAAGTGGTCGGCGGCCAGGTACATGATCTTCTGCGGCGCCCCCGCGCACTTCACCGGCGTGGCCGGATGCGTGAAGAGCGCCGTGCCGCCCTTGAACGCCTGGAGCATCCGCCACGTCTTGGGCGCGAGCCTCACGTCGTAGTTGCTGCTGACGTGCTCGGTCTCCAGCGCGTCGCGCAGACCCCGCACCTTGTCCCAGTCCAGCTGGATGCCCGGCGCCACCACCAGGAAGTCGTAGCCCACGCGCAGCCCGCCGCGCGTACGCACCTCCTGCCGGACGGGGTCCACCTCCTCCGCGGCGTCCTTCAGCCACTTCACGCCCCGGGGGATGAGGTCGGCCTCGTCGCGCACGGTGTCCTCGACGCGCGCCTCGCCCGCGCCCACCAACGTCCAGAGCGGCTGGTAGTAGTGACGCTCGGAGGGCTCCAGGATGGCCACGCCCTTCTGCCCCAGCCTCGCGAGCCGCGCCGCCACGCAGATTCCCGCCGTGCCTCCGCCGATGATGAGCACCCGGTGACGCTCGCTCACGGGTGCCACGTAAGGCATGGGCGTCGTCGCCGGGTCGGTGCAGCCGCAGTCCTCGCTCGCGTCCATCGTGCTCGCTCCCTGCCTGGGTGAAGTCGGCAGGGAGCCTTAGCAGGGCGCATGCCACCATCGTCCCCGAGTGCGGCCCCTGTGTGCGCTGGCACGCGGCGCTGTTTCACCCCGTTTCAAGGTGTTTCATGCAACACGGCCCGGAGGAGCGAGCGTCCTGGAGAGGACGTCCGCTCGACCGGGCCGTGGGGGCTGCCGTCGCCGCGTGCGCTCGGAGCGCTACTTCCCGAAGATGCCGCGCAGGCGCTTCTTGGCTTCCTCTTCCGCGCGCTTCTTCGCCTCGGCCTCCAGGCGCTTCTTCTCCTCCTCGGCCTTGGCCTCCAGCTCCTTGCGCTTCGCCTCGGCGTCGGCGCGCAGCTTCTCCTCGCCGCCCTCGATGGCCTGTTGCACCTGCTGACCCCGCTCCCCGCCGATGAGGTTGCCCGCGAGCGAGGACGCGGCCAGCTTCGCCAACGTCGTCACCGCCGGCTTCACGTCCACGCCGGTCACCTCGGGCTTCCACGCCGGACCCGTCAACTTCAGGCCCACCGGGATGTCCGACGGCGGCGTCACCTTGCCCAAGGTCAGCGTCTTCACCGTCGACGGCGTCAGCGCCACCGCGCCCGTGAGGTCCAGCGTGCCGTCCAGCTTGATGCCACCGTCGAAGCTCATCGCCGCCTCCGGCCGCGTCCACGTGATGGGCTTGGACAGCTGCGCGACGCCGTTCTTGATCTGCACGCCGAAGGGCAGGTTCTCGCTGAGCGACGTCACCTCGTTGCTCTTGAGCGCCTTGGAGGCGAAGGGGAGCGCCTTGGCGAGCGGCTCGGAGACGGACGACACCAGGTCCTTGCCCAGCAGCGTGCCGCCCAGGATGTTGCCGCTGATGCCGCCCAGGAGCGTCTCCTTGAGCTTCTCCGGCGTGTAGCCGATGCCCTTCACGTCCACGTTCCCGTTGAACGTGCCCGTCATCACCTTGCGCGGCGTGGCCTGCGCGATGGCGTCCGCCACCTGCACACCCTCCACCTTCACCTTCGCCTCGAACGGGCGCTGCGGCGCCGCGGGGCCCAGGCGGATGCTCGTCCCGTCCGCGACCACCTTCCCGCCGAAGACGCCCGAGGAGAACTTCTCCACGGTGATGAGGTCGTCCGTCATCTTCACCACGCCGGTGACGTTGGTGAGGTCCATCTGCGTGTAGCGCAGCGTGCCCACCGCGAAGCGGAGGTCGCCCCGGTAGCCGTTGAAGCGCGCGGGGTCCTCGGGGGGCAGCTCCGCGGACTCGGGCGCGGGCACCGTGCCGCCGTTGCGCGCCGCCAGCTCCTGCTCGTCGAACAGCAGCGCGTCCGCGTCCAGCTTGTTCGCCTTCACGTCCGCGAAGAAGGTCGTCGTCTGCTTCTTGCCCGTGCCCGCCGTCGCGAACGACGCGCTGCCCGTCACCGTGTCCTGGAGGAGGTTCGCCGTCATCTTCGGCACGTCCACCTTCATGCCCACGCCGCCCTTGCCGGGCGCGTACGTGCCCGCCGCGGTCAGCTCCATGCGCTGGCCCGGGGCCTTGTCCACCAGCAGGCCCGGGCGCAGGTCCACGCCGGACAGGTCCGCCTTCGCGTCGAACTTCAGCGCGCCGCCGCTCGCCGCCGCGCCCGTGAGGCTCGCGGTGAGCTTCATGGCGCCGCCCGCGTCCTTGGTGAGCTGCGCGGGCACCCGCAGGCGCACCGGCGTCAGGTCCACCGACACGTTGATGGCCTGCGCGGCCTGGGTCCCGCTGGCGCGCACGTCCAGGCCGATGGGGCCGGCAATCATCCCCTGGAGCTGCTTCTTCAGCGGCGGGTAGTACTCGGCGAGCACGGCCGGGTCCAGGTTGCGCCCCACCAGCTCGAAGCCCTCCACCGACGGCGTGTCCGACAGCATGCCCTTCACGCGGCCCTTGCCGGTGATGTTCGCCGGGCCCAGGTCCAGCTTCAGCTTGTCGAGCGACAAGTCCCCCGTGGCCAGGTCTCCGGCGACGTCCGTGTCGAGCACCACGTCCAGCGCCTTGCCGCCCTCGGCGCCCGCGAAGCGCAGGCCCAGCGCGGAGATGGCGCCGACCAGCCGCGTGGGGCCCTTGCCACCGGGCACCGCGCTACCCAGCTCCGCCTTCCAGTCCGCGTCCAGCGTGCCCGCCTGCAGGCCCACGTCGGGCGGCAGGAAGGGCCCCAGCGGGGACAAATCAATCTTCTCTGCCTTGAGCGTCACACGCTCCGGCGTGGGAATCAGCGTGGGCGGCAGCGGGGCCGCGTGCAGCGAGAGCTTCAGGTTCTGCTTCTCCGCGAGCACCGCCGCGGCCAGGTCCACCGCCAGCGGCTTGCCGGCGCGCAGGTCCTTCACCTCGATGTCCAGGTCCTTCACCGCCAGCTCGCGCGCGCCCTGTCCCCCGGCGCGGTCGACGAAGCGGATGGTGCCGTCGGTGAGCGCCGCGCGCTCCACGTGCACGCCGGACAGGTCCGTGGGCTTCTCCTCCTCGGGCTTCGGCTCCTCGGGAGGGGACTGCTCCTCCAGGCGCTGGAGCAGGCGCTGCACGTTGGTGGTGCCGTCGGCCAGGCGCACCACGTTGACGGTGAGGCCGGACACCTCGGCGTTCTTCACCTGGATGTCCTTGCCGCTCGAGGAGAGCAGCGGGCCCACCGCCACGCTGACGTCCACCTTGGCGAGCGTCGCGAGCGGCAGGTCCTCGCCCTCCGCGGCGCCGATGGAGACGTCCTCCACCACGGCGCCCACGCTGGGGAAGAGCTGGGTGGAGATGTCGCCGATTTCAATCGGGCGGCCCAGCTTCTGCGAATACGTGGCGGCCTGCTCCCTGGCCGTCTTCAGCAGGATGGCGTCGAGCCGCCAGAGCACCACGAGCACGGCGACGACGAGGAGCGCGAAGACTCCCCCGAGCACGTACGGCCAGCGGCGCTTCTTCTTCACGACGTCGGACATCGCTTGGTTCCTCCTCAGGTGAGCGGCCCCGGGTCTCGGCCCGGCGCGGAGCCTGGGCTCACGTCGGGACGCTTAGCCCAGCCCGGGGCGTGCCGCACGCGTCTGGCGCGGCCACGTATCGGGGGGGCTCGGCGGGGGCCTCATCTCATCCCGGGACGGTGGAGGCTG
>NZ_SRLW01000301.1:0-12009 GCF_006518215.1 Myxococcus sp. AB025B | reverse complement strand
GGGATGTCCTGGGAGGTCGACGCCGGCACCGCCTTGTCGGCGCGATGGCCCGGGCGGACCACCGCGGGCATGGGGTCCGGCAGCGTCTGAGGGCCCTTCTCCACCGGCGGCGGCGGACGCTTCGCGCGGGCCGCCGCGCGACGACCGGCGACGGAGAACTCCTCGTCGTCGTCGGACAGCGGCGAGGGCGCGGAGAAGTCCTCCACCACGCGCATGCGGGCGTTGCGCGCCGGCGGACGCGCACCGGGGACCGCCGCGCCCGTCCCCTGCTGCCCGTGCTGACGGCGCGGCTTGGGCGGCGCGGCGCCCGGAGGCGCATCCCAGTCCTGCTCGACCGCCGAGGTGTGTGTCCCCTCCGTCCAGTCCTCACCGTGCGCCGGGGCCTGGGGCGCGGGGGCGTCCTTCACGCGGGTCTGCGTGGAGGCGATGTCCTGCTCGTACTCCTCGGGTCGGTACTCGTCGAAGCCTGGGACGGACTCCTGGGTCTCCGCGCCGGCCTCCGCCTCCGTGAGCGCCCGACTGTAGGGAGCGCGCTGGACGATGGAGGCCTCGGGCTCCTCGGCGCCCAGGTCGTCCATCTCCGCGCCGGAGATGGGCTCCAGCTGGAACGGCTCCTTGAACGGCGGGGCCGTGCTGGCGACGCTGACCTCGTTGGGGAACAGCTCGTTGACGAAGCGGCGCACGTCCTCGATGCCCGGCATGCCGCCGCTGGCCGAGAGGAAGTTGCGGAGCGCGTTGGAGAACTCGCCGCACGAGCGGAAGCGCCGCCCGGCGTTGGGCTCCAGCGCGCGGAGGATGAGCGGATCCAACCGGCTGTTGATGCGCCGGTCCAACCGACTGGGCGGAGGCAGCGACTCGCTGCGCCGCGTGGAGACGCCGCCGCTGCCCGGCACCACCGGCTCGCGCTGGGTGAGCAGCTCGTAGGCGATGGCGCCCAGCGAATACACATCCGCCACGTCCGTGGCGGCCTCCCCTCGCGTCACCTCGGGCGCGCGGTAGGTGCCTCGACCGCGGCCCGCGAAGGACTTGCGCAGCTGGGGCACCGCGAGCAGCGCGCGCATGGCGCCGAAGTCACAGACGGCGGGCGTGCCGTTGCGCCCCAGCACCACGTTGCCGGGCGTGAGCGCGCCGTGGACGACGCCCGCCTCGTGCGCCTTCTGCACCGCGTCCAGGAGCTGGATGACGATGTAGAGCGCCACCGTGTACGGGAGGACGACCTCCTTGGTGTGCAGCCGCTGGAGCGCGGTGCCCAGGAGGTAACCATCCATGTCCTCGCGCACCACGGCGAGCCGCTGGCGCACGACGCCCATGTCCACCACGTGGAGGATGCCCGGGTGGCGCACGGGCTGGAGCAGGCGCGTCGTCTCCGCCAGGTCCAGCGCGTAGGCGGGGTCCGAGGTCTTGGGGTGGAAGAGCTTCACCACCACTTCGCCCGAGGGAGCCTGGACGGCCTCGTAGAGCTCCGCGAGCTCTCCGGACTCGATGCGTCCCGTCAGACGGTAGGTGGCGCTCATCGCTTCTTTCGTGCCGGGCGGCGCCGACTCACGGCGGAAAAGACGAAGCCACACCAGACGCACGACTCGCCGCGTCGGCCCGGGGGCAGCTCCAGGGTACAACCCGGACAGCGGGGACGCGCGCGCCGGGACGCGGGCGCCGAGGGCTCGGTCGCCCGTCGGGGCGACGCACGGGGCGCGGGCGGGGCGGACGCGGCACGCAGGCGGGCCTCCAGCCGACGCACCCGGTCCTCGAGCGCGGCGACCCGGTGGGCCAGGCGCGCATGGAGGTCCTCGGGCGCTTTCGAGGGCTGACGTCGGGCGGGCGAACGCATCGCGGTCCGTCAGCGTGCCATGGCCCAGCGGTGCCCTCAAGGACCGAGCCGTGGGCCCGTACGCGTGTTATGTGTCGACGTCCCGTGGCTCCAACCCTGTCACCCTTCCGTCCGATCCCGGGCGGGCCCTCGCCGGACCCGCTTCACGGGAGCTTTCGTTCTCCACTCAACCGCGCGCGCGCCGAGGCCGCCGAGCGCCATGCCCAGCAGCTGCTCGAAGACGAGACGCTGACGCGGCTGCTCACCACCCGGCGCGAGCCGAGGGACTCGGTTCCGAGGGCGCGGGAGGTGTTCGTCAACCGCAACCTGCGCATGTCCGGCGTCGAGCTCATCGGCTTCGACATGGACTACACGCTGGCCATCTACCACATGCGCCGGCTCGAGCAGCTGTCGTTCGACATGACGCTCGCCAAGCTCATCTGCGAGTACCACTACCCCGCCGTCGTGGGGCACCTGCTCTACGACCATCACTTCGTGATGCGTGGGCTGGCGGTGGACCGGGTGAACGGCAACATCCTGAAGATGGACCGCTTCGGCCACGTGGGCCGCGCGTACCACGGGCTGCGTCCGCTCAAGTCGGAGGTCTCGCGGGAGCTGTACCGCAACAAGCGCGTGCGGCTGCGCAACCCGCAGTTCGCGTGGAACGACACGCTCTTCGCGCTGCCGGAGACGTGCCTGTTCGCGGGCATCATCGAGCTGCTGGAGTCGCTGGGCCAGAAGGTGGACTACGGCAAGCTCTACGACGACATCCGAGAGGCCATCGACGCGGTGCACCGGGACAACTCGCTCAAGCGCGAGGTGCGCAAGGACCTGGGGCGCTACGTGTTCCTGGACCCGGAGCTCGGGCCCGCGTTGCACAAGCTGCGCTCGGGTGGGAAGCGGCTGTTCCTGCTGACGAACTCCGCGTGGGACTACACGGACGCGCTGATGAAGTACCTGCTGGACGGGCAGCTTCCGGAGTACCCGAGCTGGCGCAACTACTTCGACGTGGTGGTGACGGCGGCGGGCAAGCCGGGCTTCTTCACCGACGGCCGTCCGTTCCTCGAGCTGGATCCGTCCACCGAGGAGGGGCGCGTCCTCGGCGAGGCCACGACCTTGGACCGCGGCAAGGTGTACTCGGGTGGCAACCTGGCGCGCTTCGAGGAGCTGACCGGTTACCGCGGGGAGAACATCCTCTACGTGGGCGACCACATCTACGGCGACATCCTCAAGTCGAAGAAGTCGTCGCTGTGGCGCACGTGCATGATCGTCCAGGAGATCGAGGACGAGATCACCTACACGGCCACGCGCCAGGAGGAGATCGGCACGCTCACGCAGATGGAGATCCTCCGTGAGCGCCTGGACGACGAGGTCAACCACCACAAGACGCTCTTGAACCTGCTGGAGCGTCGGTTGGATCGCGAGCCGCTGACGCCGGAGGAGCGCGAGGCGACGGAGGAGCAGCGCCGTCAGCTCAAGTCGGAGCTGGACAAGATGCGCCGCGCGCTGAAGGAGGCGACGGACATCGCGGACACGCTGGAGGAGGACGTCGAGGAGGGCTTCAACCCGTACTGGGGCCTGCTGTTCAAGGAGGGCAACGAGAACAGCCGCTTCGGCTACCAGGTGGAGCAGTACGCGTGTCTGTACACCAGCCGCGTGTCGAACTTCCTGCACCACTCACCCATGCAGTACTACCGCTCGCCCAGGGACCAGATGCCCCACGAGCAGGCCGGAGCGCTCTCCGCGCGCCTGTCGCCCATGGGCGGCGAAGGACCTCCGAAGGGCGCGGGGAAGGACTGACGCGGTTTCGACACCGGCCGCGCATTCGTGCAAGCGTCCCGAGGGAGGGCACTCTCGCCTCACTCCCTCGGGTGCCCGACACGGAGCGCATATGACAAGACAAGCGTGGTTCGTGGTGACGGCGACTCTTGGAGTGCTGGGCTGCGGCGAGCCAGCGGTGTCGGGGCGCGACCCGCTCGAGGCCGAGCCCCAGGCCATCCTGGGCGGCACCAACGCCGCCATCGGACAATTCCCGTATCACGTTCGCATCCTCGGCAGAGGGGCCTCCATCTGCGAAGGGGCGCTGGTCCGGCCCGGATGGGTCCTCACCACCGCGAGCTGCGTCTCGGGCTTTCTCCCGTCTGAGCTCCTGCTGATTGCGGGCGAGGTGCGGACAGACGTCACCGAGCCCACCCAGCAGTCACGTACCGCCCAGCGATGGGTTCCCCATCCGTCGTTCACGGTGCTCGGTGGCACCCCCGTTCATGACCTGGCGGTCATCCAGACCACCACGCCCTTCACGGTGACAAGCGCGGTGAGCCCCATCGCCCTCCCCTCCAGCGCGCCGGCCCTGGGCACCTTCCACACCGCCACGGGTTGGGGCCATTCGGGAACAGGCGGCCCGGTGAGCACGCAGCTCCAGCACGCGAGCATGCCCGTCCATTCCCTCGCGAACTGCGCACCGAACATCGCTCGCCCTCCGGTCGGCGGGGCGGAGCTGTGCCTGGGCATCGTCAACCAGGCCCGGGGGGCCTGCGTGGGGGATGAGGGCGCCCCACTCGCCTCGAACGGGACGTTGTACGGCTTGATGAGTTGGGATGGCACGGGCGCATGTCAACAGTTCACCGTGTTCACCAACGTGGCGAGCTACGTCACGTGGATCGTCTCCTACACAGGCTGACGCCGCCCCGGCGATTCACCCCACCTGGGGCAGCGCGGCCACCCTGCCCCAGGTGACGTCCGAGAAGCGCGAGGTCGGCTCCGGAGCAATCCCCAGCTTGCGCAGGTCATCCGAGTAGCGCGCGCCCTTCACCACCACCCAGCGGCGCGCCACGCGCCGGGCCTCCTGTAGCGCCTCCGCCGTCAAGGGCGCGTGCTCCGCGAAGAGCCGCAGCACCTCGAACGCGGCCTGCGCCTTCTTCGGCTTGCCGAACATCGGGTCGAAGAACACCACGTCGAACGACGCCGACGGCAACCCCTTCAAGTACGCGTGCGCGTCCGCGTGCCGCACCTCGATGGCGCACGAGTCCGGCCCCCGGTCGAAGTGCCGCAGGCCCTCCGACGCCACCGCGCACAACGGCAGGCTCTTCTCCACGCCCACCACGCGCCCGGCGGGCCCCACCGCCAGCGACGCCACCAGCGCGTCCTGCGCCAGGCCCAGCGTGCAGTCCAGCACCGCGTCTCCGGCGCGCAGCTCCGCCACCCGCACGAAGGTGTCCGGCTCCCCCGCCGCCAGCCGCAGCCGCCTCAAGTGCGCCATGCCCGCATGGAACCCGAAGGAACCGCCCGGCGCCCACAGCGTCACGCCATCATCCCCCACCACCAGCAGGGCCTCGGCCTTGATGCCCAGCCACGGGGCGATGCCCTCCTTCGGCTTGCGCGACATCCACGGCAGCCCCCACCGCGCGGCCACCGCCCGGGCCTCCTCGCGCTGGGCCTCGTCCGCCTTGCTGCTCGTCGTCACCGCCAAGGGCACCGGTTGCATGAACGCCGCGCATCCTGCCCCAGGCCCACCTCAACGCAACGCATCAGGACGCAAGTCCGTCCTCGCACGAATGTCGGGATTTAGACCCTAGTAGCTAAAATTTCCGAACATCATAGGAATTCTTGTCTGACCGGCCTAAACCTCTACTTCCTTCGGATGGTGGAGAAAGCCGAGGCCACCATGCGGAGGTTCCCCCTGGAGAACGCGCATGCGTAACAGAGCAACAGGAATGGCCGTGGCATTGCTGTTGGCGGGCCTCGCGGCGAGCACCGCGAGCGCCGCCACCCATGGCGCTCAGCCGTCTGGCTCGTCCGCCATCTTCTTCATCGACACCACGTCGTGGGCCGACATCCACTACAAGGTGAACAACGGTGGGCAGCTCAACGTACGGATGGCCGTGACGAACGGCCGCAACCAGTACACGGTGAGCGGGCTGAACACCGGTGACGTCGTCGACTATTCGTTCACGTACTGGGACGTGGCGTGCAACTGCGCCTACGACACCGCCTGGGCGCGCTACACGCACGCCGGCACGCAGACGCCGGACGCGGGCTCCGGGACACCGGACGCGGGCCCTGGGCCGCAGGACGCGGGTCCTCCCCCCGACGTGGGGAACATCGTCCCGCTCTTCAACAGCGGCACCGCGCAGGAGCCCGCCACCACGCAGAACACGACGGCCGCGCTCATCACCCGCGTGGGCGACCGGGTCCGCGACAGGCACGCCCGCGAGTCGCAGTACCAGGCCTATGACCACTACCTGGGGCGCTACTTCGAGAACCGCACCTTCTGGCTCGAGATCATCGACGAGGTCGCCAAGGGCGGCAGTCAGATCAAGGTGAACCTGCACACCGTCTACCCCCACGACGGCACCAACTTCCGCGCCTTCTTCCGCGGCCTCAACACCGTGGCGGAGTACTTCCACAACGGCACCTTCGAGCGGGTGAACGACTACCTCTACACCGCCAGCGTCAACTTCAACGCCAAGGAGGGCCGCGCCATCCGGGTGGGCGACCGGATGGAGATCGAAGCCGGTGTCTTCCTTCGACAACCGGTGGAAGGCCGCTTCAACTACTACGGCCGCGCCCTGCTCTACATCGTCGGCACCGCCGGCATCGTCCCCTTCGAGGGCCAGGGCGCCGTGCTCGACTCGTTCCCCCTGCCGGAGACGGCCTGGCTCGGCGGCCGCACCACGCTGAACTACCCGTACTCCAACGAGCCGAGGAACCGGTTCCTCCAGATGGCGCTCAACATCGCGCCGGTGAACGCGCAGCCCTTCGTCGAGGGACGTCGCCTGCACCACACGGACTTCAGCGACGGCAGCCACTCGGAGCCGGGCAACCCGCTCTTCACCGCGCACGCGAACAAGCTGGGGCCGAACTACATCTCCCGCTCCTGCATCGCGTGCCACACCCAGAACGGCCGGGGCCTGCCTCCCGCGGTCAACACCACGCTGGGCAACTACGTGGTGAAGGTGGGACGCGTCAGCGGCACCACGGTGACGGCGGACCCGTTCCTCGGCTTCCGCCTCCAGCCGCGCAGCACCAGCGGCACGCCCGAGGCGGACGTGCGCATCGCCAGCTGGACGACGAGCACCGGCACCTTCGCGGACGGCACGCCGTACGAGCTGCGCAAGCCCAACTACAGCTTCCTCAACGTCATCCCGACGAACCACTCGGCCCGCATCACCCCGCAGCTGGTGGGCCTGGGCCTGCTGGAGGCCATCCCGGAGACGTCCGTGGCCGCGCTCGCGGACCCGAACGACAGCAACGGCGATGGCATCTCCGGCCGCATGCAGGCCGTCGTCGACCCGGAGACGGGCCAGACGCGGCTGGGGCGCTTCGGCTGGAAGGCGGGCATCGCGCGGCTCAAGCACCAGGTGGCCGAGGCCCTCAACCGGGACATCGGCGTCACCAGCGCCGTGTTCCCCTCCCTGGACTGCGGCTCCTCGCAGCAGGGGTGCTCGGGCACAAGCCAGGAGCTGAACGCCACGGACCTGGACAAGATGGTCCGCTACGTGGCGCTGCTCGGCGTGCCCGCGCGGCGCGACCTGCGCGACACCCAGGCCCAGCGCGGTGAGACGCTCTTCCAGAACGCCGGCTGCGCGAAGTGCCACGCGACCAGCTTCACCACCAGCGCCTTCCACCCGAACGCGGAGCTGCGCGGCCAGACGATCCGTCCGTACACGGACCTGCTCCTGCACGACATGGGCGCGGGGCTCGCGGACAACCTGCCCGAGGGCATCGCCAGCGGCGCCGAGTGGCGCACGCCTCCGCTCTGGGGCATCGGCCTCACGGCGGGCGTCAGCGGCGGCGAGGCGTACCTGCACGACGGCCGCGCCCGCTCGCTCACCGAGGCCATCCTCTGGCACGGCGGTGAGGGTCAGGCCGCTCGCAACGCGTTCGCCGGCATGAACGCCGCGGACCGCGCCGCCCTGCTGCGCTTCCTCCAGACGCTGTAACCGAAGCCTCATCCCGGGCTCGGGGAGTCCGCCACACGCGGGCTCCCCGGGCTCGGAGGACTCAAGCCTCGTTGACGGCCTGCAGCTTCCGACCGCCCTGCATGATGGCCACGGTGACCGACTGGTTCCGGCCGTTGCGCTTGGAGTGGTAGAGGCACTGGTCGGCCAGGTCGATGAGCTGCTGCTTCTCCATCCCGTTGTCCGGGAAGGTGGCGATGCCCAGCGACATGGTGATGCGCAGCGGGCCCATCTCGGTCTGGAAGACCTCCGCCTTCACCGCCTCGCGGATGCGCTCGGAGATGGTGTACGCGCCCTTGGCGTCCGTCTCCGGCATGATGATGACGAACTCCTCGCCGCCGTAGCGGGCGACGATGTCCGTGTCGCGCGCCATGGACTTGATGATGCGCGCCACGCCCTTGAGCACCTGGTCTCCCGTCGGGTGGCCGTAGGTGTCGTTGACGCTCTTGAAGTGGTCCACGTCCGTGAGGATGACGGAGCACTTGCGCTGGTAGCGCCGCGCCTGCGCCAGGATTTCGTCCGCCTTCGTCTGGAAGGTGCGGTGGTTGAACAGGCCGGTGAGGCCGTCCGTGGTCGCCATCCGCTCCATCTGCTCGTAGAGCTGCGCGCGCAGCACCGCCTGCGCGGCCTGGATGGCGATGACCTCGATCATCCGCAGCACGTCCTGCTCGAAGTTCGCCTTCTTGCGCGAGCCCGCCACCAGCGTGCCCAGGATGCGGTCGCCCGCCACCAGCGGGAAGATCTTCAGCGCGCCCAGGCCGCGAATCTGCGTCTCGTCGTCGAAGATGATCTGGCGGTCCATCGCCTTCAGGTCCCGCCCCGGCAGCGGCGCGCCGTAGCGCACCACGTTGGCGACCAGGCCGTTGTTGTCCTGGAACGAGCGCCCCTCCAGCGCCTTGCCCTGCGCCGTGACGCCCGTCATCCGCGCCACGCGGTGCATGCGCTTGCCTTCCACTTCCGACACCAGCGTCACCGCGCAGAAGTCCAGGCCCGCCAGCTGCCGGGTGCTCTCCAGCACCGCGACGAAGACCTGCTCGGGACTGCCCGCGCGGTTGAGCTCCTCGATGGCGCGGAAGAACCGGTCCTTCTCGTCACGCGTCTTGCGGATGTAGCTCATCACCCGCTCGACCTCGATGGAGCGCAGCACCTCGCCGGCGATGGTGGACAACAGCTTCTCGTCCTGGTCGCTGAACGGCTCGTTGCCCAGCCGGTCCGCCACGAGCACGCCGCGCACCAGCCCGCCGCCCTCGATGATGGGCACCGCCAACAGCGCCTGCACGCCCGGCCCACCGCCGTCGTAGTACGAGACGCCCTTGAGTCCCTGGGGCGAGTTCATCCGCACCGGCGCGCGGCGCTTGAGCACGCCGCCGATGATGCCCTCCCCTGCCCCGAAGCGATCCCGCTGCACCCGGTCCGAGCCGGAGCGGCAGTCGTAGAGCTTCAGGCTCCGGTCATCCGACGTGAGCAGGAACGCCGCGCAGGTGTGCGTGCGCAGCCCCGTCTCGGCGATCTCCAGCGCGGCGTGCACCGCGCCCTCAATCTCCTTCACCGAGGCGACGAGCCACTTCTCGTCGGAGCTCATCCCGCTGAAGCTGTCCTGCGTGCCGGAGCTCACCAGGCGGAAGGTGCGCGCGCGCTCCTCCACCTCGCGGATGCGCTTCTGCACCGCGTCGCTCTCCGCCCGGCGCGCCACCGCGATGCGCGAGGCGAGCACCAGGTGGTACAGGCCCGCGAAGAGCACGAGGAACGCCGAGTGCGTCGCGAAGCTGGCCGGGTTGGGCCACGGGCCGCCCAGCGTCACCAGCCCGTCGAACACCAGCGCCACGCCCAAGAGCGTCAGCCCCGCGTTGCGCGGCAGGAAGGCGACCAGGAACGCCATCAACAGATAGACGATGGGGAACAGCTCGCCGCCGCCGATGGCCACGACGATGAACGCCGCGGCGATCAACCCGCCGCCCAGCTCCAGGTCGTCGCGCAGGTCGATGACCGCGCCCACCGAGCCGCGCATGGCCCGGCGCCACGCCGCCACGGCGATGCCCACCAACAGGAACAGCACCAGCCCGGCCTCGGTCCACTCCAGGGTGTGCAGCCCCCGGAAGCCCCCGCGCGCCAGGTGCACGAAGGTGGACAGGCCCGCCGCGGCGGGGATGAGCCGCACGACGTGACGCAGCAACTTCCCGGGCGACGGAAACGTGCTCAGCGACGTCATGGGGACTCCAGGTGGAAGACGAGTTCGCCCGGCTTCACGTAGCCAAGCTCTTCACGGACGGCCCGCTCCAGCGCCGCGGGGTCCTTGCGCAGGGCGGCGATCTCCTGACGCAGCGCCTCGTTCTGCGCGTCCAGGGCGGCGTTGCGCTGCTGCAGCGCGCTCACGTCCTGACGCAGGGAGAGGTAGCGCCGGAAGCCCTTGGCGTCCGCCACCGACAGCAGGCTCAAGGCCCCCGCCACACCCACCGCCACACCCAGGAGCTTTCCTCGTGCCGTCATGAACGCCACGGACGGTACCAGCGAGCCTTGCCCCCGCAAGTAATCCGCTCCAGCCCTGTAGCAGCCGACGCGGCCTCACTCGCGCGCGACGCAAGCCGCGTGACTCGGAGCCGTCAGTCCTGCTTCAGGAGCTTCTCAATCGCCTTCGCCACGTCCGCGTGCCCCTCCACGCCCTGCCACCCGGCCACCGCGCGGCCACGCCTGTCGAGCAGCACCGTGGTGGGCAGCCCCTTGATGGGGCCGAAGGGACTGCGGCCATCGATGATGCGCTCGGAGGCGAGCAGCACCGGGTACGGCGACGCGTAGTGGTCCGCGAAGGGCTGGAGCACGCGGGCGCCCTCCAGGTCCATGCCCACGGCCACCACCTGGAAGCCCTGGGCGCCGTACTCGCGCTGGAGCGCCTCCAGCGTCGGCATCTCCGCCAGGCACGGGAAGCACCACGTGGCGAAGAAGGAGACCAGGACGACCTTGCCGGACAGCTTGCCCACGTCGTGACGCGTGGGCCCCACCGACGGCAGGGCCAGCGCGTGCAGGAAGGCCGGCCCCGCGTCCACCGGCCGCGACCCGGCACAGCCCACCGACGCGAGGGTCAGCAGGACGGCACAGGCCGCGACCCGGAGGACGGCCCGCATGTCACGCTTCCGAGGGTGGGCCGCCACCGCGCTGGCAGTCACGACACAAGCCGTACAGCTCCATCTTGTGCGACGTCACCGTGAAGCCGTGCTTTCGGGCGACCGCGTCCTGGAGCGTCTCGATGCGGTCGTTCTCGAACTCGACGATGGTGCCGCAGCGGGTGCAGATGAGGTGGTCATGGTGGTCCCTCCCCGCCGCCGCCTCGTAGCGCGTCTGGCCGTCACCGAAGTTGCGCGCGTGGGCCAGGCCGCACTCGTTGAGCAGCTTCATGGTCCGGTACACGGTGGCCACGGAGACCTTCGCGTCCTGTGAGCGGACCTTGTTCCACAGCTCCTCCACCGAAAGGTGGCCGCCGACGGCGAAGAAGGTGTCGATGATGAGGCTGCGCTGCCGGGTGCTCTTGAGGCCGTGTTGGGCCATGTAGCGGGCGAGCACCTCGTCCTTGTCCTTGATTTCTTCGTGGCCCTGCATGGAAATCCCTCGGTAGGAGGCCGGCCTCGCGGCGCCCCTCCTCATCCTTGTTGTAACCGCGCCGAGCGAATCGCGCGCTTCCCGCCCCGCCCCAGACTCCGGTCATCCTCGAAGTAAAGCGTCAGCGACGACTGTTGGTCTCCGGACGTGGGGCATCTGATACCTCCAGCCTACCCCGCCGGCAACGTCCGGCAGCCGGCGCCAGCAAGCCCTCCCCCCTCCGCTCGCCCCCCATCGCGACTTGCAACCGCCACAGGCTGTTTAGAATGGAGTCGGACTGGCTCATTGACACCTGTCTGGCCGCGAAGATAGAGGCATCCGCCCTCGTAAACGAGCATTTTTCCGCACCTTTCCATGACCAGCCCCTGGCAGAGAAGACGACAGCCCGACGACGTTCCCACCCCCGTGGCGGTTGCCGTCTCGGATTTCTGCCGGCGCGCGAAGTCGCCGGCCCCCGCCCCGGAGGTCCGGGAAGCACTCGCCTTGTTGGCCGAGGACGACGACTTCCGGGTCCGAGCCCTCACCGACGGTGAGCCGGAGACCTCCCCCCTCGGCCCCTTCGCCGTGGTGGACATCCTCCAGGGCACCGCCCCCGCCGTCGCCGCGCAGCGTCAGGCCTGCGGCTTCTACGACGTGGCGCGGGAGCTGGCC
>NZ_SRLW01000300.1:0-12027 GCF_006518215.1 Myxococcus sp. AB025B | reverse complement strand
GGGCTCGCGCTGGCGAAGCTCGAGCTGCTCGCGCCGGTGACGTCGCCGTGCAACGTGGTCTGCCAGGGACAGAACTACCGCAGCCACATGCTGGAGGTGGGGCAGGACCCGGACGCGAAGGACTTCAACCAGTTCTTCCGGAAGGCCTCGTCGTCGCTGGCCTCGAGCACGGAGGACATCATCAAGCCGGAGCGGGTCCGGATGCTCGACTACGAAGTCGAGCTGGGGCTGGTCATCGGCCGGAGGATTTCGGGGCCGGTGCGGGTGGAGCGGGAAGGGCTGCACGAGTTCGTCGCCGGAATCGTGATGGGCAATGACATCTCCGCCAGGGACCTCCAGCTCGCGGAGGGACAGTGGCACAAGGCGAAGAGCTTCCGGACCTTCTGTCCGGTGGGGCCGTATGTCTATCTGCTCGACGCGGAGGATTGCGCGCGGTTGATGGACCTGCGACTCCAGCTGTCTGTCAATGGCGAGCCGAGGCAGGACGCGAGCACCTCGGAGATGCTCTACCCGCCGGAGGAGACGCTCACGGAGCTGTCGGAGGTGATGGACCTGTTCCCGGGGGACCTGGTGCTGACAGGGACGCCGGGCGGCGTGGCGGCGGGGCGCAACCTGTCGAAGCTTGCGCGACAGGTGGGCAGGTTCATCAGCGTCTTCGTGTCCGACAAGACGCTCGCGAAGCTCATCCTGAAGCAGGGCAACACGGCGGGCTACCTGAAGGAGGGGGACGTCCTGCGTGCCTCGATTTCGAGCCCGGACGGGGTCATCCACCTGGGGACCCAGGAGAACCGCATCGTGACGCGGGCCCTGGAGGCGCCGGTGCGCGAGGCTCGCGCGAAGGTGGGGTGAGTCATGGGTGGGGCCGCACGTCGACCACGGGGATGGGGGAGGTGGCCTTCGGCTCGGCCTCCCGCTTCGCGAGGATGGACGCACTGACAGGCCCCACCAGCAGACTCCCCAGCCAGAAGAAGAAGCCGAGCGTGGGGTAGAGCAGCTCGAGTTGCCGGGTCGGGCTGACACCCTCGTCCGCGGGGATGGAGTGGAAGTACCAGGACAAGGAGGAGAGCCCGACGAGCACCGCGAGGAAGCCTGTCCAGAAGGCCCCTCGATACCGGCCCATCAACAGCAGGAGGAGCGTGACGGCCAGCAAGGGGTTCGCGAACCAGCCCCCTTGCATCACGAACACGCCCAACCAGCCGGTGAGCAGGAGCGTTACACCCGACATCGTGTCCTCTTGCTTCGTCGCGGTGTTGTACAGGACGAGGGCGGGCAGGGCGCAGCTGACGATGAAGAGGACCGTCGACACGACCGCGGCGCTCGTCCGGGTCAACCAGGGCTTGGCGGCAGGAGCCATCGGAGCGTCGTCTGAAGGAGGTGCCATGGGTCGCGGATGATAGGGGAAACCCGGTCGACGTGGCGAACGGAGGCTTCCCCAGCGGTCTGGCCATCGACTCGACGAACCGCACGCTGTACGGGTCCGACTTCAACGGCAGCCGGGTGATGAGCGCCGGGCTGGACGGCAGCAATCCCATGCAGGTGGTAGGTGGTATCAACAGCCCGTCCGCCCTCGGGTTCGATGTCCCGAATGGCAAGGCGTAGGTCGTCACTACAACAACAGGACTCCCCTGGTGACGAACCAGACGACGGTGCATGGGATTGCCAGCGATGTCGCGGCTGGTCGGCTGTACTTCGCGGATGGGCTGGGGACCCGGATCCGGAGCGCCCATCTGGCGGACGGTGGAGACATCCAGGACGTGAACGTGGGCAGCGCCAGGAACCTGTGGCTGGCCTGGAGGCCCGCGCCGTGGTCTGGTGCCTCGACGGTCGCCCTCCGTCGTCCTGAGAGGACTTCACGCATGAATCATCCCGAGCATGGCGAAGCGAGGAGCCTCGAGGAACTCATCCAGGTTGCCCTGGAGGGGGACGAAGAGGATGCGCGGCGCATGGATTGGCGGTCCTGGATGCTCCGGAGGCGGTGGAGGTGCTCATCCGGCTGTCGGCCGACGAGGACCGCGATGTCCGGGACTGGGCGACGTTCGGGCTGGGGACGCTCATGGAGGCGCGCGACACGCCGGAGCTGCGGGATGCGCTCGTGGCGCGCCTCGGCGATGAGGACCCGGAGATTGTCGGGGAGGCGCTGGTGGGACTGGCGACGCGCAAGGACGCTCGCGCGGTCGAGCCCGTGCGCGCCGCGCTGAAGGGCGAGAGGGTGATGGTATACGCGCTCGAGGCCGCCGCGGCCCTGGGCGACCCGAGCTTCCATCCGCTGCTGCTCGCCCTACGTGACGCCGGTGGCCCCGCGGAGGGCTACTTCCGGAGTGTCCTCGAGGAGGTCATCTCCCGGTTCGAGCAGGCGCCGGCCTGAGGGGCGTCACGGACAGAATGCCGGCAGGCTCGCCCGGAGGTCCGTGAGCTCGCTGAGCGAGTCGTTCATGGCGTTGATATCGGCGACAGTCGGAATCACCAGCGGCAAGCCCGCCTGGACCCGGACGATGGCGCCCCGCATGTCACCCTGCGTCTGCAACTGGAGCGCGACCTCGGTGTCGACGTTGAAGGCCTCGGCGATGACCTCGGCGTCGAAGCCGGAGAAGATGTTCATGGCCGTGGCATTGACAGTCAATGATGCGAGGTCGCTGGTGGCCTGCAGGAGGTTGAGAGGGCTCGGAGTGGCGACCGCCGTGAGCGTGGAGGCGACCGAGGCCTGTGCCGAGCCTACGTAGTTGTCGACCACGGTGAGCCACGTGCCCGCGGTCGAGTTCGCCGAAACGCACTGCTGGGCCTGGGCTGGCGCGACATGGAGGACCACGGCGAGCACGGCGACGGACCACCCGCTCAAACGAGAGGACATGTCTGGATTCTCCTGGGAGTTGCTGCTGGGTGACGACGAAACTCTCGCCTCGTCGTCACGCGGGCGTCAATCAATGCCAGTCATCCAGGAGGAGTGACTGTGTCTCCGTGGACACAGTCATTGGACGTTCCGCCACCCTCGCTCAGAAGATGCCTTGTCCCGGGGTGAGGACGTGGTCCGGGTCGTAGCGTCGCTTCGCGTGCACGAACCGCTCCCAGTGGGGATGGAAGTGGCGGCGCCAGTCGGCGGGGCTCAAGGGCACGGCATCCACGGGGTAGATCTTCCCGCCGAGGGCCGTGAGCCGGTCGACGATGGCGCGGTTCTTCTGCACCAGGGCCGCGACGTTCTCGGGCGTCGGGGGAATCGCGGTGCGCAGCAGCGAGAAGAGGAAGACGTGTCTGTCGTTGGGCGTCCGCAGGAAGGGCGTGGTCAGCGCCGAGGCGCGGAAGGGGTAGAGGAGGATGGGCCCTTGTCCCATGTCGGCGTCGGTGGTCTGCGCGAGGACCTCCTGGACGAACTCCTCGGCGCACCGGGCGGGGACGAACATGTCCAGCCAGGGGTGGGGAAAACCCCAGACGCCGAGCTGCTTGAGCAGCTCGATCAGCGGCGCGAGCCGGTTGGCGAAGTCGAAGTAGCTGCCGTCCGTCACCTGGAGCGTCCCCGGTTGGAAGCGCAGGCCCGCGAGCAGCCGCGAGTCCTGGGGCTCCGAGCCCGGGGTGAAGTACTTCACCACCTCGAGCTGATACGCCCGGCCTCCGTTGGAGGAGACGACGGAGCCCTCGACGTAGTCGAAGCGGCCGTCCTCGATGAGCCGCCGCTGGTCGTCGAGGAAGCGGTGGAGGTCGTCGTACAGCGCGAGGTAGGTCCGGGCGCGGGGCTGCACGTCGACGAGCCGAACCCGGGCGCGCACGATGATGCCGAACTGGCCCAGGCCCGAGCGCACGGCGTCGAACAGGGGCCGCTCGCGCCAGCGGGAGCACCGCACGAGCTCGCCCCGGCCCGTGACGACGTCCAGCTCCAGGACGTTGTCCACCTGGAGGCCCCAGCGGAACGCCTGTCCGCCGATGCCTCCCGCCGACAGCGTCCCGCCGATGCTCAGCTCGATGTAGTCGGTCAGCACCGGGGGACTCTTGCCGCTGGGGAGCGAGGCCTGGAGCAGCTCGTGCCACCGGACGCCCGCATCCACCCAGGCGCTGTCCTGGTCCAGCTCGTGGAGGGTGGCCAGCGCGGACATGTCGACGACGATGCCCGCTGGCACCTGGGACTGGCCGAAGGTGCTGTGGCTCTCACCCAGGCCTCGCGCGGCGGCGATCTTCAGCCCCTGGCGGCGCGCGAAGCGGACCATGGCCACGATGTCCTTCACCGAGCCGGGCACGAGCACCGCCCACGGCGTGTGGTGCCGGATGTGACCGAAGTCGTCCGAGGCCGCGGTCCGCGACGCTTCGTCCAGCAGCAGCTCGCCATCGAGAGGGGGCAGGGGGACCGCGCCGGCCTCCGGCGTGGAGGCCCAGCTGCGGCTCATGGGATTGAACGCGACCGCCACCAACGCACCTTGGAGCAACCTCCTCCGGGACACCGTTCGACTCGACATTCACGCCTCCTTCGGCTTCGGAGCCATCCATCCCACCCGCCGCTCTCAGCGAACGCAAGGATGGCCGCCTGCTCCCGGGAGCTCAGTCGGGGTCGCCGGTCGAACCTTTCTCTCCTCCATGAGACGGAGACCGGACTTTGGAAGGGCATCGAGCGTAGAGTCCCCTCGCCTATGCCTTCACGTTCCTGGTACCGCGCTGTCGGTCTCATCGCCACGCTGGGCTTGAGTGCTTGCGGTGGTGATGATGCGCCCGAAACGACCTACCTGTTCGGTTTGAGTTATGGCTCGGACTCCGTCTGGCTGACCCCAGAGGGTGGCATCGACTCTACGTCGCCGAGCCGCTTCCTCTCCGCTGACGGCCTCCGCTTCTCGGTGGAGACCCTGAAGTACAGGCTCGCGGAGCTGCGGATGGACCTGCCGCCCGAGGTTCGCTGCGAGGACTACGCGGAGGTGCTCCTGCCGGAGCTGTCCTGTGAGAACTCCGTGCCGAACACCCAGGCCCCGCGCGACATCTTTGACTTCCCTGAGGACCCGCCTGGCAAGCTTCACATCCGAGGCCCCGTCGAGGCAGGCACCGACACGCCCCTGTCCATCGGGGGCAAGCAGGTGTTCATCCCCCGGACGCATTATCGGACCATCGACTCGCGGTGGGACCCGGGGACACCGGAGCATCCCAGCTTCCTGCTCCGCGCGAGCTTCACCTACCAGGAGCGTCCCCTCGTGCTGGAGGTCGTCTTCCAATCGGAGGAGCCCCTGCGCTTCAGTCACCTGGGCGTATCAACGGGGCTCCCCGAGGAGTTCGCGGACCATCCCGCCGTTTTCGGAGGGCGACTGCTCGTCGACCGCTGGCTCTGGGACGTCGACATCTCGAGCTGCCTGGCGACAGGGGACCTGACCCTGGATGGGGAGGTGTTGCGGCTGGAGACGGGACGAGGCGCTTGCGCGGATGCCGCCACGAAGCTGCGGCGCAACATCCAGAACAGTGGAGACCTGTACACCGGGCTGCGCCTCCGGTAGCCGCCGCGGTGGCGCTCCCGCGAAGCGCCCTCGCGCTCCGCCTACGAGCGAGGTGGCCAACCCTCCGTCTCGGCGCTGTGCTCCTGCGCGAGCAGGATGAGCTTGGCGCGGCTGGGCACGGCCAGCTTGGCGTAGACGCGCTTCAGGTGCGTCTTCAAGGTGTTCAGCGAGCTGTCCAGGTCGTCCGCGATGGTCTGGTTGTCCCACCCATTCAAGACACGCTCCACCACGTCCATCTCGCGCGGCGTCAGGCGCTTGCGCCACTCCGCGGGAGCCTGCGCCCCGTGCCGCACCTCCTGGAGTATCAACGCCCACGGCATCCTCCCCGACTGCCCCGGCAGCCGCAGGAAGGTCACCTTCAAGCTGCTCCCCGGGCGCCGGAAGGTCAGCACGTCCTGTCCGGAGAGCTGCTGGGGTCCGGAGCGCCGGAGCCCCTCCAGCGCGTCCAGCAGCACCTGCGGCAGGCCGAAGCGGCCACAGGGCGCGTCCGGGAACCAGCGATGCAATAGCGCCGTGGAGCGGGGCGTGCGCATCAGCTCGGTGGTGGGCGGGCTCAACACGATGCTGTCGAGCCCCGTGTGCCGGAAGAGCTGCTCCAGGAGGTCGCCCTGGTGCGCCAGGTCTTCCAGCATGCGGCAATTGCGCACGGTCCTCGCCAGGATGGGCGTCAGGCGCTGGAGGAAGGCGCGCTCCTTCTCCGTGAAGGCCCTCCGGGTCTCCCGGTACAGCGTGAAGCCGCTGTGCCAGCCCAGGCCCATGTCCATCAACACGGACAACACCCGCTCCACCGGCATGTGCATCTCCCGGCAGTACGCATACATGGCGCTGTCATGCCTCTGCCGGCGCGACAGCATCTCGGTGTCCCGCAGCACGGTGTTGGGCCGCCGAATCACCGCGGAGCTCACGAAACACTCGTCTGAAATCTCCGGGTAGCGGTCGAAGAAGACCTGCGGCATGTCCTGGACCATCGGCCAGTCGTATTGGCCGGGCGCCCCTGGATTGGACACACACAGCCCTCCGAAGTCCGCCGCCAGCACGCGTGACAGAATCCGGTGGGACTCCGAGAAGGCTTCCTTCAGGTCGAGCGAGCTGCTCAACGCCGTCATCACCTCCAGGAGCACCTGCTCCCCCTGCATGGAACCCGGCTGACGCTTCACGCGCATGACCTTGTCTCCCCGGTGGCTTCGAGTGTCGGCACGACGTCCGGGGGTATTTCTACCATGCGCGGCAACGACAGCCTTTCCCACGCCCCCTGGGTTCGGAGGGCGTCACCCCGATGGGTGATGCCGGCGCTCGACGGCTCTCCCGTATGTTTCTCGGGCCCGTTCGCCGTGTCTGTCCATTCGCTGGAGGTCCCATGTCCCCGCAGCCGTGCTGGATTCGTCTCACGTCGAGGATGTCATTGCTCGCGCTCCTGGCCGCCCTGAGTGTCGTCATCCGGAGCGCGCCGGCCCAGGCTCGAACGCCCGGAGGCATCATCGGCGTCGGGTATTACGGCCATCATGGCCCGCCGCCGTGGGTGGACGCCGCGTGCCGGTTCACGGCGGTCCACAAGCCCTGTGTCTGCGCACTCCCCGCCTTCGCCCCGCTCAATGAGACCCTGGGCTGCTCGAACACGAGCCAGGCGTGGGCCGACCTGGACGCCAAGAACACCTGCACCCGGCTCTGTACGCATCCGGCGAACAACCCGTCCGGCGACGGCGGCACCGTGGCGCGCCCCGGGGGCTCGGGGGAGGGCGAGGTCCTGTTCCGGGGCTCCGGCGCCGTGAGGCGCCTGCAGACGGGCGGCTATCTTGGGTTCGTCCCGTACAGCGAGGCGCCTCTCGGGTACGGCCTGGACGTGGCGTGGGTGGCCTCGACGGTCGTGGAGGCCACCACCGTGCCCTGGGTCTTCCTGGAGGACCTGGGCCCGGCCATCCAGTGGGATGACCCGAAGGGGAGCGCCGCCTTCGTCCAGGCCTACTCGAGCGAGCGTGGTGTGCCAGAGCCCATCGGGACCTGCCGCAACGTCCTGCAGGTCTCCTGTCCGCTGCGCGACGTGAAGCTCGGGGACCGCCTCCAGGTCTGCTCGGGGGAGAGCGAGGAGGACGCGAAGCGCATCGCCCAGACGAGCTGCGCGCCCCTGCGCTACGAGGCACTGAGCCGCTCCTGGAGTCCCTGGGCCCTGTATGGCGCCCCTTCGGAGCAGCCGCATCGCGCGCCCTCCGCGACCGTCGTCGCCGTGGGGCCCGGGCAGTTCCTGGGCTACGTCCCGTCCAGTCTCCAGGTCGTGGGCTTCCACGAGGACTGGACCCGGCTGGCCGAGGCGCTGCTGGAGCGCACCGACGGCACCACCGTGTGGCTCGCCGGCCCGGCGGAGTTCTACGCACCCAAGGCCGAGTGAGTCCCGAGCGGTTCAGCGCGGCGCGCACCGGGAGCATCGAGCGTGGACTGGTGAGGGTCAGGCCCGCGGGGCGGGCGGAAGTGGCGTCGTCGACTCAGGGCGAGGCGGACGTGGACCGCGACGGGGCCTCCGCCCGGGGCTCGCGGTGGTACACCTTGGCCACGATGCGCCACCTGCCGTCCACCTTGAGCAGGGAGATGTAGTCGATGAAGTCCCACTTCGCCGTGCGCACGGACACCTTGATGACGGCCGCGCTGCCGGTGACGTCCACCTGGGGCACCGAGTCCTCGCCCTCCGCCGACGTGCCTGGAGAAGTCTTCGGCGAGTGGCGTCCACGCCCGGTGAGCCGCCCTGGGGGGCGGTGAGCGGGGGCGCTGGACCGACAGGGGCGCCGGTGAAGCCGCGCGTGCTGCTTCCGGGCAGGCGGACCCGTGAGGTCTGCTTCTCGGGGACTGCTGGATAGGCCATGATTCTCCCTCCCCCTTGTCGTGAAGGAGTCGCCATGCAAGCCAAGCGTCTCGTCGTGTCCCTGGTCGCGATGTGCAGCCTGTCCCTGGTCGCCTGCGGTGGTGGAGCCGAGTCCGAGCTCGACGCGCCGGAGAGCGAGGCGCTGGCGAGCACGGAGCAGGGCATCGGCATCCCGCCCAACTGCCCGAACAACGACCTCATCTACTGGTTCGAGAACATCCGCGCCTGTGTGGTGAAGTGCGGCGCCTCGCGCATCCAGGCCACCCCTGCCACGCAGTACGCCGGCTGTCAGTCGAACCTGCCCGCCTCGCGCACGCTCATCAACGTGAACTACTGCATCCCCGGCTGCGACCTGCAGTAGTCCCTCTGTCCCAGGGCCGGGACACTGGCTGCGCGCCGTGTCCCGGTGGCCCTCGGGCTGGTCCATTCCGTCGAGTGGCGCGTTGGTCCGTGCGACCTGCGCCGCCGGGCCCCGTTATGGGGGCAGCACCCCACCGGGTTTCTCCGGCCCTGGGGGGCTTCTTCCTGTGAGGGGGCTTGTGAAGCACCAACGCGTTCGTTCGTTCCTGAGACTTCCGTCCGTTCCCTGGCTGTGCACCCTGCTGCTCTGCGTGGCCCTGGCCGCGTGTGGAGGAGGCGAGGACAAGAAACCCCCCACGCCCCCGCCGGCGGCCAACGCGGCCCCGTCCGGGCATGACGACCTGCTCGCGACCGATGAGGACACCGCCCTGGTGATTCCGGGCGCGTCGCTCGTGTCCAACGACGTCGACGCGGACGGCGACTCGCTGACGGTGACGGCCGTCGGCAAGGCGACCCATGGCGGCGTGACGCTGGTGGGCGGCACCGTCACCTTCACCCCGGCGGCGGACTTCTTCGGAACCGCGACGTTCGAGTACACGGTGGGAGATGGCCGCCTGACGGACACCGCGCGGGTCACCGTCACGGTCAACGCCGTGAACGATGCCCCTGTCGCCGTGGCGGACAGCGCGAGCACCGACGAGGATGTCGCGCTCGTCGTCCCCGCGGCCACGCTCGTCGCCAATGACACGGACGTGGATGGGGACACGCTCTGGGTGGCGGGCGTCGGCGCCGCGACGCATGGCACCGTGACGCTCGCGGGTGGCAACGTCACCTTCACCCCGGAGGCGAACCACCACGGGAGCGCCAGCTTCGAGTACACGGTCAGCGACGGGCTGTTGACGCACACCGCGACGGTGGCCGTCACGGTCCGCTCCGTGGAGGACGCTCCGGTCGCCGTCGCCGACACCGTGTACGCCCGGAGGAATACCTCGCGGTACATCAAGGTCGAGGAGCTCACCGCGAATGACGACATGGGCGATGGCTTCCTGCTCAACCTCGCTGGCGTGGGCTCGGCGGTCCATTGCACCGTGAAGATCGACGGCGGGATGATCGACTTCAGGCCGGAGGCGGACTTCACCGGGTCGGCGACGTTCCAATACACGGTCCGGAATCTGGCCGGCACCACCAGCGCGAGCGTGACTGTCATCGTGGGCGAGGCGCCCGTGGCCGTCGACGATACCGTGAGCACCCTCGAGGACACCGTGCTGGTCATCCCGACCGCCACGCTCGTCGCGAATGACATCGACGTCGACACCGACGACCTCCTGGTGGAGGGCGTCTACTCGGCCACGAATGGCACCGTGAAGCTGGAGGGGCAGAACGTCATCTTCACGCCGGCGGTGGACTTCTTCGGGACGGCGACGTTCAGGTATGAGGTCTCCGACCGGGCCAGCTTCAGCTTCGGGACGGTGAGCGTCACCGTCAACCCGGTCAACGACGCCCCCGTGGTGGTCGCGGATTCAGCGGTGGCCAGCGTGGACGTCGCGCTGCGCATCCCCGTGGCGACGCTGCTCTTCAACGACCGTGACGTGGAGGCAGACGCGCTGGCGGTGACGGGAGTCTCGAACGCGCGCAACGGCACGGTCGAGCTCGTCGGGGACGCCGTGCGATTCACGCCCGCGTCGGGCTTCGTGGGCGCCGCCGGCTTCGACTACCAGGTGGCCGACACCCACGGCGCCACCAGCACCGGCTCGGTCGACGTGCGCGTGCGTGGCTACGCGGTGAAGTCCGTCTTCGCCGGGGTGGGGACCACGTGCGCGGTCTTCACGGATGGACGGCTCAAGTGCTGGGGTGAGAACAGCAAGGGGCAGTTGGGGCTCGAGCACACCGACAACCGAGGGGGTGGCCGTGGCTTCAACCTGATGAGCAACCTCCCCTTCGTCAACCTGGGTTCGGACGCGCGGGCGGCGATGATGGGCCTGGGAACGGGCTTCGGCTGCGCGCTCCTCGAGGGAGGCTCGGTCAAGTGCTGGGGTGACAACGCGCAGGGCCAGTTGGGGCTCGGCGACACGCGGCGCCGCGGTGACGGCCCTGGCGAGATGGGCGACGCGTTGCCCCGGCTGGACCTGGGCGCGGGGCGGACCGCGAAGACGCTCGTCAGCGGGCTGAACCACCTGTGCGCCATCCTCGATGATGGGGCGGTCAAGTGCTGGGGTGACAACGGGAATGGCCGGCTGGGGCTCGGCGATACGGAGCACCGCGGAGATGGCCCGGGGGAGATGGGCAACGCGCTGCCTGCCGTGAGCCTCGGCACGGGGCGGACCGCGAAGGCGCTCGCCGCGGGAGGTCGTCACACGTGCGCGCTCCTGGATGACGGCTCGGTCAAGTGCTGGGGCGATAACAACTGGGGCGAGCTGGGGCTCGGTGACACGGCGGAGCGCGGAGCTGGCCCGGGCGAGATGGGCGACGCGCTGCCTCGGGTGAACCTGGGCACGGGGAGGACCGCGAAGGCGATTGCCGCCCGTGAGTTCTCCACGTGCGCGCTCCTGGATGATGGCTCCATCAAGTGCTGGGGCGGCAACCAGTATGGCGCGCTCGGCCTCGGCGACAAGGTGCACCGGGGAGACAACGCGGGTGAGATGGGAGACGCCTTGCCGCGAGTCGACCTGGGGACGGGGCGGACCGCGAAGGCGCTCACCGTCGGCGGCATCTACACCTGCGCGCTCCTGGATGACGGCTCCGTCAAGTGCTGGGGCGGCGGCTACTGGGGGCAGCTCGGGTCCGGCGACTGGAACGACCGTGGAGGCGCGCCGGGCGAGATGGGCGACGCACTGCCCCGGGTGAACCTGGGCGCGGGTCGCGCCGTGACGTCCCTCGTGGCGGGCTACCACCACACGTGCGCCACCTTCGATGAGGGCAGCGTCAAGTGCTGGGGCGGCAACGCCAGCGGGGAGCTGGGGCTCGACGATGAGGACCACCGCGGAGACAACCCGGGCGAGATGGGCGAGGCCCTCCCGCCCGTCGAGCTGTAGTCACACGAGGACGCCGCGGACGGGCGGGGCATGCCCGTCCGCGCTCCCTCAGGCCCGTCAGTAGTCGGGGTGCTCGAGGTCCGCGAGCAACGCTGGGCCGGTGGGGTTCCATCCCAGCACGGCCCGCGTGCGCTCGCTCGAGCCCGGCATGTCCGCCAGGGCGAAGTCCGCGAGCCAGCCGAAGTGCTCGCGGCCGCGCGGCTCGACCGGCACGCCCAAACGGCGGCCGATGACCCGCGCGATGTCTCGCAGGGCGACGCCGGGTGTGGATCTGATCCTGAGCATCGCCTGAGCGAAAGGGCGGGTTGGCAGGAGCAGGCCGAGGCGTGGGAGAAATCCCGGCCATGGTGAAAGTGACGCTGGAAGTGCCCGAGGAGGTCGCCACGCT
>NZ_SRLW01000002.1:0-97185 GCF_006518215.1 Myxococcus sp. AB025B | reverse complement strand
GGTAGGCGGGGTCCTGGTGTCCGCCGGGCCTGGCGAGGACGAGGCGAGCGCCGGTGAGAAGGGGCCAGAAGAACTCCCAGACGGAGACGTCGAAGCTGAAGGGAGTCTTCTGGAGGACGGTGTCGAGGGCGGTGAGGGAGTACTGCTGCTGCATCCAGAGGAGGCGGTTGACGACGCCGGAGTGGGCGTTCATGGCGCCCTTGGGGCGGCCGGTGGAGCCCGAGGTGAAGATGACGTAGGCGAGGGAGTCAGGGCCCGCGAGAGGGGAGGGAGAGGCGGAGGACTGACGGGAGACGGCGTCCCACTGGGTGTCGAGGCAGAGCACCTGGGAGGCGTGCTGAGGCAGGACGGAGGTCAGGCGTGAGTGGGTGAGGAGGACGGGGGCCTGGGCGTCCTCGAGCATGCCGGCGAGACGCTCGCGCGGGTAGGCGGGGTCGAGGGGGACGTAGGCGGCGCCGGACTTGAGGACGGCGAGGAGTGAGACGACGAGGTCGAGGGAGCGCTCGAGGCAGACGGCGACGAGGAGGCCCGGGCGGGCGCCGAGGGAGCGCAGGTGGTGGGCGAGCTGGTTGGAGCGGGCGTCGAGCTGAGCGTAGGAGAGGGAGGTGCCCTCGAAGCGGAGGGCTTCGGCGTGAGGCGTGCGGAGGGCCTGGGCCTCGAAGAGGGAGTGGAGGGTGGCGTCCTCGGGGTAGCGGACGTGCTCGCCCTGGAAGTCGGAGAGCAGGAGCTGCGTCTCGGTGGCCGAGAGGAGCTTCAGGCTGTGCAGCGGCTGGTCGACGTGGGTGGTCGCCTCGGTGAGCAGGCTCGTGAAGTGGCGAGCCATGCGCTCCACGGTGGAGACGTCGAACAGGTCTGAGTTGTAGTCCAGCGCGCCCTGCAGCTTGCCGCCAACCTCGCTCATGCCGAGGAAGAGGTCGAACTTGGCGGAGTGCAGTTCGGAGGTGAGGACGTCGAGCTCGAGGCCAGGGAGGTCGAGGTCTTCGTCGGGAGTGTTCTGGTAGACGAAGGACACCTGGAACAGCGGCGAGCGACTGAGGTCGCGCTGCGGCTGGAGTTCCTCGACGAGCTTCTCGAAGGGGATGTCCTGGTGCTCGAACGCGGCGAGCGTGGACGCACGCGTGTGGGTGAGCAGCTCCCGGAAGGAGTGCTCGGGGTTGATGCGCGCGCGGTGGACCAGCGTGTTGACGAAGAAGCCGATGAGGCCCTCCGTCTCGGAGCGGTTGCGGTTGGCGATGGGCGAGCCCACCGAGATGTCGTCCTGCCGTGAGTAGCGCGACAGGAGGACCTGCCAGCCCGCGAGCAGCACCATGAACGGCGTCGCGTTCTCACGCTGCGCGAGCGCCTTCACCGCCTGCGTCAGCTCCGTCGAGAGCGTGAACGGAAGGACCGCGCCGTTGTAGGTCTGGACGGCGGGACGAGGCCTGTCGGTGGGCAGCTCGATGGCGGCGGGAGCCCCCGCGAGCTGAGTGCGCCACCAGCCGAGCTCCTTCTCGAGCACGTCACCGTGCAGCCACTGGCGTTGCCAGACGGAGAAGTCGGCGTACTGGATGGGAAGCGGCGCGAGCTGCGTGGGCTCGTTGCCGGAGAACTGGCGATAGAAGGCCGCCAGCTCGCGGACCATGACGGAGATGGACCAGCCGTCGGACGCGATGTGGTGGATCGTGACGAGCAGCCTGTGCTCCCGCGCATCCAGACGGACGAGCGAGGCACGGACCACGGGACCCCGAGCCAGGTCGAACGGACGCACGGCCTCCTGGGAGGCCAACCGCTGGGCCTCGGCCTCACGCTCCTGTGCGGGCAGGGCGGACAGGTCGATGACCGGCATCTCCAGCATGAAGTCCGGCTGGATGACCTGGACGGGCTGGCCGTCGTGAATGGAGAAGCGAGTGCGGAGAACCTCGTGGCGCTGAGTCAGAGCCTGGAGGGACTTGAGGAGAGCGGAGGAGTCGAGTGCGCCGGAGAGCTTGAGGACCCAGGGGATGTTGTAGGTGGAGGAGCCGGGCTGGAGCTGGTCGAGGAACCAGAGGCGCTGCTGAGCGAAGGAGAGAGGCAGCGGCTGGGAGCGGTCGACAGGGACGAGAGGAGGCTGACGGGAAGCGGAGCCGTGCTGGTCGAGGCGCTGAGCGAGGAGCGCGACGGTGGGTGCGGCGAAGAGCTCACCAAGAGGCAGCTCGACGCTGAAGGCGGAGCGGATGCGAGAGACGACCTGGGTGGCGAGGAGAGAGTGGCCACCGAGCTCGAAGAAGTCGCCGTGGAGGCTGACGCGCTCCAGGCCGAGGACGTCGGCGAAGATGGAAGCGAGACGGGCCTGGGCGGGAGTGGAAGGCTCGACGAACTCGTCGGCGGAAGAGGCCGAGGCGAAGTCGGGAGCAGGGAGTGCCTTGCGGTCGAGCTTGCCGTTGGCGGAGAGGGGGAAGGCCGACAGCGAGACGAAAGCCGAGGGCACCATGTACTCAGGCAGTCGCTGCTGGAGGAAGGCCTTGAGCGAGGCGGTGTCGACAGAAGAGTCGCCTGAGGTGAAGTAGGCGACGAGACGCTTGTCGCCGGGGACGTCCTCACGAGCGAGGACGACGGCCTCCTGGATGCCGGAGAAGAGGCGCAGGGCCGCTTCGACTTCACCCAGTTCGATGCGGAAGCCACGAATCTTCACCTGGAAGTCGTTGCGGCCGAGGAACTCGAGGGTGCCGTCAGAGAGCCAGCGAGCCTTGTCGCCGGTGCGGTAGAGGCGAGCACCGGGGGCGCTGCTGAAGGGGTGAGGGACGAAGCGCTCAGCGGTGAGGTCGGCGCGGTTGAGGTAACCCCAAGCCAGGCCGTCACCACCGACGAAGAGCTCGCCGGGGACGCCCGGAGGAAGCGGCTGGAAGGCGGAGTCGAGGACGAAGGCGGAGGAGTTGGAGAGAGGAGAGCCGATGGGGACGGAGCGGGAGACTTCGTCACCGTGGCGAAGGGAGTGGGTGGCGGAGAAGGTGGTGTTCTCGGTGGGGCCGTAGCCGTTGACGAGGACGTGGCCTTCGGGGAGGCGGGCGAGGTGCTCACGGACGCGGTGAGGCGGCAGCACGTCACCGCCGGCGAGCAACTGGCGGACACCCGCCAAAGCAGAAGGCTGGGCCGCAACCATCTGCTCGAAGAGGGCAGCGGTCAGCCAGAGAGAGGAGACCTTCTCGCGGGAGAGGACGGCACCCAACTCCTCAAGAGAGAGGGAGTGAGGAGGAGCGAGGACGAGCTTGGAGCCGTGAAGCAGGGCCCCCCAGATTTCGAGGGTGGAGGCGTCGAAGGCGACAGGAGCGGCGTGGAGCCAGACTTCGGAGGCACCGAAGTGGATGAAGGAAGAAGAGACGAGGCGAGTGACGCCACGGTGGGGAACACAGACACCCTTGGGCTCGCCGGTGGAGCCTGAAGTGAACATGACGTAGGCGAGGTCATCGCCCGTCACTTCGGAAACAAGCGCAGTCGTGGGGCGACGTGAGATGCGAGAGGCCTCCTCATCGACGAGGAGGAGGACGGCACCAAAAGCCGGCAAGTCATCCGCGACGTCGGAGTGGGAAACGAGGACGCCGGCAGCGGACTCACGGAGGACGAAGGAGAGGCGCTCAGAGGGCCAGGCCTTGTCGAGGGGGACGTAGGCCGCGCCGGCCTTGAGGATGGCCAGCAGGGAGACGATGAGGTCAGCGGAGCGGTCGAGGCGAACCGCGACGCGAGAGCCGGGGAGGACACCGAGGGCGCGCAGGTGGTGGGCGAGCTGGTTGGAGCGCGCGTCGAGCTGCGAGTAGGTGACAGCCTCATCTCCCGCGACGACAGCGACTGCGTCGGGTGAACGGGCCACCTGCTGTTCGAACAGCGCATGCACGCTCGCGTTGCGCGGGTAATCCGTGACGGTGTTGTTCCACGTCGAGAGCACGGCCTGCTTCTCTGCGGACGTGAGCAGCGGAATCTGGCGGAGCTGGGTCTCCGGTGAAGAGACGACCTCGATCAAGAGCACCGAGAAGTGCTGTGCGAGGCGCTCCATCGAGGCCGCGTCGAACAGGTCGGTGTTGTAGTTGATGATGCCGGAGAAGCCGTCCTTGCCCTCTTCGAGGAGGAGGCTGAAGTCGTACTTGGACGTCTCGATGCTCGGAGGCACGCCACCCAGCGTGACTCCAGGGAGCGTCAGTGCCTCTTCCGGAGCGTTCTGAAGCGTGAGCGTGACCTGGAACAGGGGCGAACGGCTGAGGTCGCGCTGCGGCTGCAATTCCTCGACGAGCTTCTCGAAGGGGACATCCTGGTGCTCGTAGGCCGCGAGGGTGTTCAGGCGCACCTGTCCCAGCAGCTCGCGGAATGAACGCCGCGCATCGATGCGTGAGCGCAGGACGAGGGTGTTGACGAAGAAGCCGATGAGGCCCTCCGTCTCGGAGCGGTTGCGGTTCGCGATGGGCGAACCCACGGAGATGTCGTCCTGTCCTGAGTAGCGAGAGAGCAGGAGCTGGAAGGAGGCCAGCAGGACCATGAAGGGCGTGGCACCTTCGCGCTGGGCCAGCTCCTTCACCTGGGTGCTGAGGTGCTTGGAGAGCGCCACAGGCACGACGGCGCCGCCGTAAGTCTGGATGGCGGGACGAGGCCTGTCCGTGGGTAGCTCCAGCGCCGGAGAAGCGTCCGCGAGCTGCTTGCGCCACCAGTCGATCTCCGAGGCGAGGACGTCGCCATGGAGCCACTGGCGCTGCCAGACGGAGAAGTCAGCGTACTGGATGGGCAGGGGCGCGAGCTGCGCGGCTTCTCCACCGGAGAACTGGCGGTAGAAGGCGGCGATTTCCCGCGTGATGACCGCGATGGACCAACCATCCGAGATGATGTGGTGGGCGGTGACGAGGAGCAGGTAGTCCTCGTCGCTCATTCGCACCAGTGACGCGTGCACGAGCGGACCGCGGGACATGTCGAACGAGTACAGCGCCTCCGCGCGCGTCAGTCGTTCGGCTTCGGTTTCGCGAGCCGCGGGCTCCAGCCCCCGCAGGTCGATGACAGGCAGATCGAGTCGAACGTCAGGACGAATGACCTGAACGGGCTGACCGTCGTGGACCGCGAAGTGAGTACGGAGCACCTCGTGGCGAGCGAGGAGTGCGTTGAGCGACTGGCGCAGCGCGCTGACATCGAGTGCGCCGGAGAGCTTGAGGGCCCAGGGGATGTTGTAGGTGGAGGAGCCGGGCTGGAGCTGGTCGAGGAACCAGAGGCGCTGCTGGGCGAAGGAGAGAGGCAGCGGCTGGGAGCGGTCGACAGGGGCGAGAGGAGGCTGACGGGAAGCGGAGCCGTGCTGCTCCAGACGCTGAGAGAGGAGCGCGACGGTGGGGGCGGCGAAGAGCTCACCGAGGGGCAGCTCGACGCTGAAGGCGGAGCGGATGCGAGAGACGACCTGGGTGGCGAGGAGGGAGTGGCCACCGAGCTCGAAGAAGTCGCCGTGGAGGCTGACGCGCTCCAGGCCGAGGACGTCGGCGAAGATGGAAGCGAGGCGAGCCTGGGCGGGAGTGGAGGGCTCGACGAATTCGTCAGCGGAAGCCGCCGAGGCGAAGTCAGGAGCAGGGAGTGCCTTGCGGTCGAGCTTTCCGTTGGCGGAGAGGGGGAAAGCTGTCAGCGAGACGAAAGCCGAGGGCACCATGTACTCGGGCAGTCGTTGCTGGAGGAAACCCTTGAGCGCGGTGGTATCGACGGAAGAGTCGCCAGAGGTGAAGTAGGCGACGAGGCGCTTGTCGCCGGGGCCATCCTCACGAGCGAGGACGACGGCCTCCTGGATGCCGGAGAAGAGACGCAGCGCGGCCTCGACTTCACCCAGCTCGATGCGGAAGCCGCGAATCTTCACCTGGAAGTCGTTGCGGCCGAGGAACTCGAGGGTGCCGTCAGCGAGCCAGCGAGCCTTGTCACCGGTGCGGTAGAGGCGAGCACCAGGGGCGCTGCTGAAGGGATGAGGGACGAAGCGCTCGGCGGTGAGGTCGGCGCGGTTGAGGTAACCCCAAGCCAGGCCGTCACCACCGACGAAGAGCTCGCCCGGGACGCCCGGAGGAAGCGGCTGGAAGGAGGAGTCGAGGACGAAGGCGGAGGAGTTGGAGAGAGGAGAGCCGATGGGGACGGAGCGGGAGACTTCGTCACCGTGGCGGAGGGAGTGGGTAGCGGAGAAGGTGGTGTTCTCGGTGGGGCCGTAGCCGTTGACGAGGACGTGGCCTTCGGGGAGGCGGGCGAGGTGCTCACGGACGCGGTGAGGCGACAGCACGTCACCGCCGGCGAGCAACTGGCGCACGCCAGAGAGGGCCACTGGCTGGTGGGCAACCATCTGCTCGAAGAGGGCAGCGGTCAGCCAGAGAGAGGAGACCTTCTCGCCGGAGAGGACGGCACCCAACACCTCAAGAGAGAGGGAGTGGGGAGGCGCGAGGACGAGCTTCGAGCCGTGAAGCAGGGCCCCCCAGATTTCGAGGGTGGAGGCGTCGAAGGCGACAGGAGCGGCGTGGAGCCAGACTTCGGAGGCACCGAAGTGGATGAAGGAAGAAGAGACGAGGCGGGTGACGCCGCGGTGAGGAACGCAGACACCCTTGGGCTCGCCGGTGGAGCCGGAGGTGAACATGACGTAGGCGAGGTCATCGCCGGAGACGTCAGAGGGCAGCGCAGTCGTGGGCCGACGTGAGATGCGAGAGGCCTCCTCATCGACGAGGAGGAGGACGGCACCAAAGGCCGGCAAGTCATCCGCGACGTCGGAGTGGGAAACGAGGACGCCGGCAGCGGACTCACGGAGGACGAAGGAGAGGCGCTCGGAAGGCCAGGCCTTGTCGAGGGGGACGTAGGCCGCGCCGGCCTTGAGGATGGCCAGCAGGGAGACGATGAGGTCAGCGGAGCGGTCGAGGCGGACAGCGACGCGAGAGCCAGGGAGGACACCCAGGGCGCGCAGGTGGTGGGCAAGCTGGTTGGAGCGCGTGTCGAGCTGCGAGTAGGTGACAGCCTCACCTCCCGCGACGACGGCGACGGCATCGGGTGAACGGGCTACCTGCTGTTCGAACAGCGCATGCACGCTCGCGCTGCGCGGATACGCCCGGGCCGTTTCGTTCCACGTCGAGAGCACCTGCTGCTTCTCGTGAGCACCCAGTGCCGAGAGCGTGCTCAGAGACTGCTCGGGCCGAGAGACGGCTGCCTCGAGCAGCACGGTGAAGTGGCGAAGCAGGCCCTGCATGGTGGCAGCTTCGAACAGGTCGGTGTTGTAGTTGAGGACGCCCGAGAACCGGTCGCCTTCATCGAACAACAGGCTGAAGTCATACTTCGATGTGTTGATTTCAGCGGGGACCGGCTCAAGCACCAGGCCCGAGAGCGCGAGGGCGGCCTCGGGTGCGTTCTGCAGCGTGAGGGTGACCTGGAAGAGCGGGGAGCGGCTCAGGTCACGCTGGGGCTGGAGTTCCTCGACGAGCTTCTCGAAGGGGACATCCTGGTGCTCGTAGGCCGCGAGGGTGTTCAGGCGCACCTGTCCCAGCAGCTCGCGGAAGGACTGCCTGCCATCCAGGCGTGAACGGAAGACGAGGGTGTTGACGAAGAAGCCGATGAGGCCCTCCGTCTCGGAGCAGTTTCGGTTGGCGACGGGGGAGCCGACCGAGATGTCGTCCTGTCCAGAGTACTTGGAGAGCAGGAGCTGGAAGGAGGCCAGCAGGACCATGAAGGGCGTGGCGCCCTCGCGCTGGGCCAGGGCCTTGACGGCCTGGGTGAGTTCCCGAGAGAGCTCGATGGGGAGCACGGCGCCGCGGTAGGACTGAACGGCGGGGCGAGGCTTGTCGGTGGGCAGCTCGAGCGAGGAAGCGGCGCCCGAGAGCTGCTGACGCCACCAGCCGAGCTCAGAGGCGAGGACGTCGCCGTGGAGCCACTGGCGCTGCCAGACGGAGAAGTCGGCGTACTGGATGGGCAGGGGGGCGAGCTGCGCGGCCTCTCCCCCGGAGAACTGACGGTAGAGGGCTGCGAGTTCGCGCAGGATGACGGCAATGGACCAGCCGTCGGACGCGATGTGGTGAACGGTGACGAGCAGCAGATGCTGCGACGCGGCCAGGCGGACGAGTGACGCCCTGACCACGGGCCCCTGCGCGAGGTCGAACGGACGCAGCGCCTCCTGCGAGGCCAACCGCTGGGCCTCGGCCTCTCGCTCCTGTTCCGAGCGCGAGGAGAGGTCGGTGACCGGCAGCTCCAGAGAGAAGTCCCGGTCGATGAGCTGGACGGGCTGACCCTCGTGAACGGCGAAGCGAGTACGCAAAGCCTCATGTCGCTGGATGAGCGAGTTGAGGGAGAGGCGCAGCGCGTTCACATCGAGTGCGCCAGAGAGCTTGAGGACCCAGGGGATGTTGTAGGTGGAGGAGCCGGGCTGGAGCTGGTCGAGGAACCAGAGACGCTGCTGAGCGAAGGAGAGAGGCAGCGGCTGGGAGCGGTCGACAGGGACGAGAGGAGGCTGACGGGAAGCGGAGCCGTGCTGCTCGAGGCGCTGAGCGAGCAGAGCGACGGTAGGCGCGGCGAAGAGCTCACCGAGGGGCAGTTCGACGCTGAAAGTGGAGCGGATGCGAGAGACGACCTGGGTGGCGAGGAGGGAGTGGCCACCGAGCTCGAAGAAGTCGCCGTGGAGGCTGACGCGCTCCAGGCCGAGGACGTCGGCGAAGATGGAAGCGAGACGAGCCTGGGCGGGAGTGGAAGGCTCGACGAATTCGTCAGCGGAAGAGACCGAAGCGAAGTCAGGAGCAGGGAGTGCCTTGCGGTCGAGCTTGCCGTTGGCGGAGAGAGGGAAGGCCGACAGCGAAACGAAAGCCGAGGGCACCATGTACTCAGGCAGTCGCTGCTGGAGGAAGGCCTTGAGAGAGGCGGTGTCGACGGACTGCTCTTCTGCGGCGATGAAGTAGGCGACGAGGCGCTTGTCGCCGGGGACATCCTCACGAGCGAGGACGACGGCCTCCTGGATGCCGGAGAAGAGGCGCAGCGCGGACTCGACTTCACCGAGCTCGATGCGGAAGCCACGAATCTTCACCTGGAAGTCGTTGCGGCCGAGGAACTCGAGGGTGCCGTCGGAGAGCCAGCGAGCCTTGTCGCCGGTGCGGTAGAGGCGAGCACCGGGGGCGCTGCTGAAGGGGTGAGGGACGAAGCGCTCGGCGGTGAGGTCCGCGCGGTTGAGGTAGCCCCAAGCCAGGCCGTCGCCGCCGACGAAGAGCTCGCCCGGGACGCCAGGAGGCAGCGGCTGGAAGGAGGAGTCGAGGACGAAAGCGGAGGAGTTGGAGAGAGGAGAGCCGATGGGGACGGAGCGGGAGACTTCGTCACCGTGGCGGAGGGAGTGGGTGGCGGAGAAGGTGGTGTTCTCGGTGGGGCCGTAGCCGTTGACGAGGACGTGGCCTTCGGGGAGGCGAGCGAGGTGCTCACGGACGCGGTGAGGCGGCAGCACGTCACCGCCGGCGAGCAACTGGCGCACGCCCGCCAAAGCAGAAGGCTGGTGGGCAACCATCTGCTCGAAGAGGGCAGCGGTCAGCCAGAGAGAGGAGACCTTCTCGCCGGAGAGGACGGCACCCAACTCCTCCAGGGAGAGGGAGTGGGGAGGCGCGAGGACGAGCTTCGAGCCGTGAAGCAGGGCCCCCCAGATTTCGAGGGTGGAGGCGTCGAAGGCGACGGGAGCGGCGTGGAGCCAGACTTCGGAGGCACCGAAGTGGATGAAGGAAGAAGAGACGAGGCGAGTGACGCCGCGGTGAGGAACGCAGACACCCTTGGGCTCGCCGGTGGAGCCGGAGGTGAACATGACGTAGGCGAGGTCGTCGCCAGAGACGTCAGAGGGCAGCGCAGTCGTGGGCCGACGTGAGATGTGAGAGGCCTCCTCATCGACGAGGAGGAGGACGGCGCCAAAGGCCGGCAAGTCATCCGCGACGTCGGAGTGGGAAACGAGGACGCCGGCAGCGGACTCGCGGAGGACGAAGGAGAGGCGCTCGGAGGGCCAGGCCTTGTCGAGGGGGACGTAGGACGCGCCGACCTTGAGGATGGCCAGCAGGGAGACGATGAGGTCAGCGGAGCGGTCGAGGCGAACCGCGACGCGAGAGCCGGGGAGGACACCCAGTGCTCGCAGGTGGTGGGCGAGCTGGTTGGAGCGCGCGTCGAGCTGCGAGTAGGTGACAGCCTCATCTTCCGAGACGACAGCGACGGCATCGGGTGACCGACCCACCTGCTGCTCGAACAGCGCATGCACGCTCGCGTTGCGCGGATACTCGACGGCAGTGCCACTCCAGTTCGTGAGGACCTGCGCCTTCTCCTCCGTGGAGATGATGGGCAGGTCATTCAGCGTCAGATCGGGGCGAGTGACCGCGGCCTCGAGCAACACGGTGAAGTGACGGAGCAGGCCCTTCATGGTGGCCGCTTCGAACAGATCGGTGTTGTAGTTGATGATGCCCGAGAGCTGCTCGGCCTCCGTGAACAAGAGGCTGAAGTCGAACTTCGACGTGTTGATCTCGGCTGGCAGCGCCGTGATGTCGAGTCCCGAGAGCGCCAGAGAGGACTCCGGCGCGTTCTGCAGGGTCAACGAGACCTGGAACAAAGGGGAACGGCTGAGGTCGCGCTGAGGCTGGAGTTCCTCGACGAGCTTCTCGAAGGGAACGTCCTGGTGCTCGTAGGCGGAGAGCGTGCTCAGGCGCACCTGTCCCAGCAGCTCGCGGAACGAACGCTGTCCTTCGATTCGCGCACGCAGGACCAGCGTGTTGACGAAGAAGCCGATGAGGCCTTCGGTCTCGGAGCGGTTGCGGTTGGCGACGGGGGAGCCGACCGAGATGTCGTCCTGTCCAGAGTACTTGGAGAGCAGGAGCTGGAAGGAAGCCAGCAGGACCATGAAGGGCGTGGCGCCCTCGCGCTGGGCCAGGGCCTTGACGGCCAGAGTGAGTTCCCGAGAGAGCTCGATGGGGAGCACGGCGCCGCGGTAGGACTGAACGGCGGGGCGAGGCTTGTCGGTGGGCAGCTCGAGCGAGGAAGCGGCGCCCGAGAGCTGCTGACGCCACCAGTCGAGCTCGGAGGCGAGGACGTCGCCGTGGAGCCACTGACGCTGCCAGACGGAGAAGTCGGCGTACTGGATGGGCAGGGGGGCGAGCTGCGCGGCCTCTCCGCCCGAGTACTCGCGGTAATACGCACCCAGCTCGCGGACCATGACCGCGATGGACCAACCGTCCGAGATGATGTGGTGGACGGTGACGAGCAGCAGATGCTGCTCGTCATCCGTGCGGATGAGTGAGGCACGGACCAGTGGCCCTCGAGCCAGGTCGAACGGTCGCGAGGCCTCTTCCCGCGTGAGTCGCTCGGTGGTGGCCTCCTGCTGTGCAGGCGCGATGCCTCGCAGATCCACCAATGGCAGTTCGAGCCGGAGATCGTCCTGGATGATTTGGACGGGCTGTCCTTCGTGCGTGGAGAAGCGAGTGCGAAGGACCTCGTGGCGTTGAGTCAGAGCCTGGAGGGACTTGAGGAGGGCGGAGGAGTCGAGTGCGCCGGAGAGCTTGAGGACCCAGGGGATGTTGTAGGTGGAGGAGCCGGGCTGGAGCTGGTCGAGGAACCAGAGGCGCTGCTGAGCGAAGGAGAGAGGCAGCGGCTGGGAGCGGTCGGCGGGGACGAGAGGTGGCTGGAGGGAAGCGGAGCCGTGCTGCTCCAGACGCTGAGAGAGGAGCGCGACGGTGGGGGCGGCGAAGAGCTCACCGAGGGGCAGCTCGACGCTGAAGGCGGAGCGGATGCGAGAGACGACCTGGGTGGCGAGGAGGGAGTGGCCACCGAGCTCGAAGAAGTCGCCGTGGAGGCTGACGCGCTCCAAGCCGAGGACGTCGGCGAAGATGGAGGCGAGAAGAGCCTGGGCAGGAGTGGAGGGCTCGACGAATTCGTCAGCGGAAGCCGCCGAGGCGAAGTCAGGAGCAGGCAGAGACTTCCTATCGAGCTTGCCGTTGGCGGAGAGGGGGAAGGCCGACAGCGAGACGAAAGCCGAGGGCACCATGTACTCGGGCAGTCGCTGCTGGAGGAAGGCCTTGAGCGAGGTGGTGTCGACGGACTGCTCTTCTGCGGCGATGAAGTAGGCGACGAGACGCTTGTCGCCGGGGCCATCCTCACGAGCGAGGACGACGGCCTCCTGGATGCCGGAGAAGAGGCGCAGGGCCGCTTCGACTTCACCGAGCTCGATGCGGAAGCCGCGAATCTTCACCTGGAAGTCGTTGCGGCCGAGGAACTCGAGGGTGCCGTCAGAGAGCCAGCGAGCCTTGTCGCCGGTGCGGTAGAGGCGAGCACCAGGGGCGCTGCTGAAGGGGTGAGGGACGAAGCGCTCAGCGGTGAGGTCGGCGCGGTTGAGGTAACCCCAAGCCAGGCCGTCACCACCGACGAAGAGCTCGCCCGGGACGCCCGGAGGAAGCGGCTGGCAGGAGGAGTCGAGGACGAAAGCGGAGGAGTTGGAGAGAGGAGAGCCGATGGGGACGGAGCGGGAGACTTCGTCACCGTGGCGGAGGGAGTGGGTGGCGGAGAAGGTGGTGTTCTCGGTGGGGCCGTAGCCGTTGACGAGGACGTGGCCTTCGGGGAGGCGGGCGAGGTGCTCACGGACGCGGTGAGGCGGCAGCACGTCACCGCCGGCGAGCAACTGGCGCACGCCAGAGAGGGCCACTGGCTGGTGGGCAACCATCTGCTCGAAGAGGGCCGCCGTCAGCCAGAGAGAGGAGACCTTCTCGCGGGAGAGGACAGCACCCAACTCCTCAAGAGAGAGGGAGTGGGGAGGAGCGAGGACGAGCTTGGAGCCGTGGAGCAACGCCCCCCAGATTTCGAGGGTGGAGGCGTCGAAGGCGACGGGAGCGGCGTGGAGCCAGACCTCCGAAGCGCCGAAGTGGATGAAGGAAGAGGAGACGAGGCGAGTGACGCCGCGGTGGGGAACGCAGACACCCTTGGGCTCACCGGTGGAGCCAGAGGTGAACATGACGTAGGCGAGGTCGTCGCCAGAGACGTCAGAGGGCAGCGCAGTCGTGGGGCGACGTGAGATGCGAGAGGCCTCCTCATCGACGAGCAGAAGGACGGCGCCGAAGGCCGGCAAGTCATCCGCGACGTCGGAGTGGGAGATGAGGACGCCGGCAGCGGACTCACGGAGGACGAAGGAGAGGCGCTCGGAGGGCCATGCCTTGTCGAGGGGGACGTAGGCCGCGCCGGCCTTGAGGATGGCTAGCAGGGAGACGATGAGGTCAGCGGAGCGGTCGAGGCGGACCGCGACGCGAGAGCCGGGGAGGACACCGAGGGCACGCAGGTGGTGCGCGAGCTGGTTGGAGCGCGCGTCGAGCTGCGAGTAGGTGACAGCATCATCCCCGGAGACGACAGCGACGGCCTCCGGTGAACGGACCGCCTGCTGCTCGAACAGCGCATGCACGCTCGCGCTGCGCGGATACGCCCTGGCTGTCTCGTTCCACGTCGAGAGCACCTGCTGCTTCTCGGCGGACGTGAGCAACGGAAGCCGCGCGAGCTGCGTGTCGGGCGTGGAGACCGCCTCGGTGAGCAGCACGGAGAAGTGGCGCGACAGGCCCTCGATGGTCGCCGCGTCGAACAGGTCGGTGTTGTAGTTGAAGACACCCGCGAATCCGCCCGAGTCCTCCTCGAGCAGCAGGCTGATGTCGAACTTCGAGGTCTCCAGCTCCGGTGGAAGCTGCGTGAGGGTGATGCCGGGGAGCGTCAGCGTGGCGCTCGGCGTGTTCTGCAGGGTGAGGGTGACCTGGAACAGCGGCGAGCGGCTCAGGTCACGCTGCGGCTGCAGTTCCTCGACGAGCTTCTCGAACGGGACATCCTGGTGCTCGTAGGCAGCCAGGGTGCTCAGACGCACCTGTCCCAGCAGCTCACGGAACGTGCGCTGCGTGTCGATGCGCGAGCGCAGGACGAGCGTGTTGACGAAGAATCCGACCAGGCCCTCGGTCTCCGCGCGGTTGCGATTCGCGATGGGCGAGCCCACGGAGACGTCGTCCTGGCCCGAGTAGCGCGAGAGCACGAGCTGCCAGGCCGCGAGCAGGACCATGAACGGCGTGGCGCCCTCGCGCTGCGCGAGCGCCTTCACCGCGTTGCTCAGACTCCCGGACAGCTCAATTGGAAGCACCGCGCCGCGCTCGGTCTGCGCGGCCGGACGCGGCCTGTCCGTAGGCAGCTCCAACGCCGACGGCGCACCCGTCAGCTGTTCCCTCCACCAATCCAACTCTCCTCGAAGCCGCTCGCCGTCGAGCCACTGCCGTTGCCAGACGGAGAAGTCGGCGTACTGGATGGGCAGGGGCGCGAGCTGCGCGGCCTCTCCGCCAGAGAACTGGCGGTAGAAGGCCCCCAGCTCACGGACCATGATCTCCGTGGACCATCCATCCGAGATGATGTGGTGGACGGTGACGAGCAGCAGGTGCTGTCGCGCATCCAGCCGCAACAGCGAGGCTCGCACCAACGGTCCACGCGCCAGGTCGAACGGACGGAGCGCCTCTTCGCGCATCAGTCGACGCGCGTCCTCCTCGCGCGGCTGTCCATCCAACCCATCGAGCTCCACCACGGGCAGCTCGACCTCGGCCTCGGGCCGGATGACCTGGAGGGGCTGTGAATCACGAACGACGAAGTGCGTGCGCAGCACCTCATGGCGCTGAACGAGCGCGCGCAGCGACTGCCTCAGGGCCGCGACATCCAGCGAGCCCTCCAGTCGCAGCGCCGCGGGCAGGTTGTACGACGCAGTGCCGGGCTGGAGCTGATCCAGGAACCACAGACGTTGCTGGGCGAACGACAGCGGAATTGCCCCCGTCCGGGAGACAGGCGCCAGCTTCGCCGCGCCCTCGGCCTCCCCCTGCGACAGTGCACCGAGCCGCTTCGCGAGCAGCTCCACCGTCGGTGCCTCGAAGAGGTCCCGCAACGGCAAAGTGACGCCCGTGGCGGAGCGCAGCTGCGCGACCAACCGCGTTCCCAACAGCGAGTGTCCACCCAGCTCGAAGAAGTGGTCGGTGGCACCGACCTGCTCGACCCGGAGGACCGAGGCGAACAGGGACGCAAGCAACTGCTCCGTCGGCGTGCGAGGCGCGACGAACTCCCGCGCGACAGGGACGAAGTCAGGCGAGGGGAGCGCCTTGCGGTCCACCTTGCCGCTGGGGCTCAGCGGGAGTGCGTCGAGGAAGACGAACGCGGACGGCACCATGTACTCGGGCAGGCGCTGGGAGAGCGCATCCCGGAGAGCCGAGGTGTCCTGTGACGTGGAGACGACATAGGCGACGAGACGCGCCTCGTCGCGCACGGTGACGACCGCATCGGAGACGGACGGAACCGAACGCAGCGCGTTCTCGACTTCACCGAGCTCGATGCGGAAGCCACGCAGCTTGACCTGGAAGTCGGAGCGGCCGAGGTACTCGAGGGTGCCGTCGGGGAGCCAGCGAGCGAGGTCACCGGTGCGGTAGAGGCGAGCGCCGGGAGAGTCGCTGAAGGCATCGGGGATGAAGCGCTCGGCGGTGAGGTGAGGAGAGCGCCAGTAGCCGAGGCCGACCTGGACACCGCCGATGAAGAGCTCGCCCGGGACGCCGACGGGGGCGGGTTGCCCCTGGGAGTCGAGGACGTAGAGGCGGGTGTTGGCGACGGGCCTGCCGATGGGGATGGAGGAGAGGGAGGAGCCGCGAGCGCAGTGGAAGAAGGAGACGTCGACGGCGGCCTCGGTGGGGCCGTAGAGGTTGTGGAACTCGGAGGAAGGGTGAAGGCGCGAGTGGGCGCGTGAGACGAGGTCCGCGGGGAGGGCCTCACCGGAGCAGAGGACGCGGCGCAGGTGGTTGAGGGAGTCGAGCCCCGGCTCCTCGAGGAAGGCGCGGAGCATGGAGGGGACGAAGTGGACGGTGGAGACGCGCTCGTCGGAGAGGAGGTGGACGAGGTAGGCGGGGTCCTGGTGTCCGCCGGGCCTGGCGAGGACGAGGCGAGCGCCGGTGAGAAGGGGCCAGAAGAACTCCCAGACGGAGACGTCGAAGCTGAAGGGAGTCTTCTGGAGGACGGTGTCGAGAGCCGTGAGGGAGTACTGCTGCTGCATCCAGAGGAGGCGGTTGACGACACCGGAGTGGGCGTTCATGGCGCCCTTGGGGCGGCCGGTGGAGCCCGAGGTGAAGATGACGTAGGCGAGGGAGTCCGGGCCCGCGAGAGGAGGGAGAGAAGCGGAGGACTGACGAGAGACGGCGTCCCACTGGGTGTCGAGGCAGAGCACCCGGGAGGCGTGCTGAGGCAGGACGGAGGTCAGGCGTGAGTGGGTGAGGAGGACGGGGGCCTGGGCGTCCTCGAGCATGCCGGCGAGACGCTCGCGAGGGTAGGCCGGGTCCAGGGGGACGTAGGCGGCGCCGGACTTGAGGACGGCGAGGAGAGAGACGACGAGGTCGAGGGAGCGCTCGAGGCAGACGGCGACGAGGAGGCCTGGGCGGGCGCCGAGGGAGCGCAGGTGGTGGGCGAGCTGGTTGGAGCGGGCGTCGAGCTGAGCGTAGGAGAGAGACGCGCCCTCGAAGCGGAGGGCTTCGGCGTGAGGCGTGCGGAGGGCCTGGGCCTCGAAGAGGGAGTGGAGGGTGGCGTCCTCGGGGTAGCGGACGTGCTCGCCCTGGAAGTCGGAGAGCAACTGGACGTGCTCATCCTGGGTGAGCAACGGCAGCTCGGACAGACGGGTGTCCGGGTTGGCGGCCACCGCGCCGAGCAGCGTGTAGAAGTGCCCACGCAGCCGCTGGACCGTCGTCACGTCGAAGAGGTCGGTGTTGTACTCGAGCCAACCGAAGATCTCGTCCGGCCGGTCCTCGCGCAGCTCCAGCAGCAGGTCGAACTTGGCCGAGCCGGGGTCCACGAGTAGATACGTGGACTGGAGCCCCGGCATGGACAGGTCCTGCCGCGGGGTGTTCTGGAAGCTGAACATCACCTGGAACAGCGGGTGACGGCTCAGGTCGCGCGGGGGCTGCAGCTCCTCGACGAGCTTCTCGAACGGCAGCTCCTGGTGCGCGTACGCCGCCATGCACACGTCCTTCGCGCGGCGCAGCAGCTCGCGGAAGGTGGGGTTGCCGCCCAGGTCGTTGCGCAGCACCAGCGTGTTGACGAAGAAGCCGATCAACGACTCCAGCTCCGGCACGTTGCGGCCGGCGATGGGAGAGCCGACGGTGATGTCCGTCTGCCGTGAGTGACGGTGCATCAGCGTCTGGAACGTCGCCAGCAACGTCATGAAGAGGGTGGCGCCCTCTTGCTGGCTCACTTCCTTGAGTGCGCGCGTGAGCGCCACCGGGAGCGTGACGAACTGACGCGAGCCCCGGTACGTCTGGCGCACGGGACGCGGCCTGTCGGTGGGCAGCTCCAGCGGCGCGGGCAGCGTCTTCAGGTGCTGCTTCCAGAAGTCGAGCTCGACGCGCAGCCGCTCGCCCTGCATCCGCTCGCGCTGCCACTCCGCGAAGTCCGAGTACTGGATGGCGAGCTCGGGAATCGCGGGCGATTGTCCCGTGACTTCCGCGGCGTAGAACGCCATCAGCTCGCGCACGAAGACGCCCAGCGACCAGCGGTCCGTCACCAGGTGGTGCATGGTGACGAGCGCCACGTGGTTGTCGGGCCCCAGGCGCAGCACCTTGCCTCTCAGCAGCGGCCCCTTCGCCAGATCGAACAGGCGCTGGGACTCCTCGCTGGTACGGCGCTCCACCTCCGCGTCCTGCTCCTCCTTGGCCAGCGCGGAGATGTCCTCCACGGGGATGCTCAGCGTCAGCTCCGGCAGGACGACCTGCACGGGGAGCCCGTCGTCGCGCGCGGCGAACACCGTGCGCAGCGACTCGTGCCGGCGCACCACCTGGTTCACGCACCGCTCCAGCAGCGGGATGTCCAGCGTGCCGGTGAACTGCACGGTGATGTGGACGTTGTAGGCGAACGCCTGGCCGCCCTCGAGCTGGTCCACGACCCACAGGCGCTGCTGCGGGAAGGACGCGGGCGCGGGCTCGGTGCTGGCGCGACGCGGGATGGTCCGCTCGAGCGCCTGGGCCGACGAGGCCTGCAGCTGGCCCTTCTTCTCCTTGAGGAGCAACTCGTACAGCGCGCGCTGCTTGGGAGTGAGCTTGTCGAGGTTCTTGGAACTACCGCTCATTGCTGGACTCCGGGTCCTCCGGTGGCTGGGGATGGCCCAGGGCGGAGGGAAGTTCGAGAGGGCCGGACGAGCAGGGCTCGCCGGTCCATGAAAGGTTCAGGGCCGGCTACCGCGAGCGACGCGCGAGCTCGGCCTCGATTTCTTCGTCACTGAGGTTGGCCAGCTCATCGAGCGCGGCCTGACTGGCGGCCTCTTCCAGCGCCGCCTGATGGTCCGCCACCAGCTTCGCCAGCGAGGCCACCGTGGCGGCCTCGAAGAGCTTCGCCAGGGGAATGTCCAGGTCGAACTGGGTGCGCAGCCGTCCCGCCACGCGCGTGGCCAGGAGCGAGTGGCCACCCAGGTCGAAGAAGTTGTCGTTGAGGCCCACGGAGTCGACGCCGAGGACCTCCTGCCAGAGCGCCGCGAGCTGCTTCTCCAGCTCGGAGCCGGGCGCGACGAAGGGCGTCTTCGAGCGACGCGGCTTGCCGGCCGCGCGGGCTCCCGCGGTGGGCTGCGACGTCTCCCGCTGAATCCACAGGCGCCAGCGCTGCGCCAGGTCACCGGTGGCGACCACCACCTGACCCTCCACGCCGAGCGTCACCAGCCGGCGCACGGCCTCCGCGCCCTCCGCGGGCGTCATGGCGTACTGGTCCATGCTGGTGCGCACGTTCGTGTGCTTCGTCTCCTCGGGCCACGGGTCCCACGACGCGCTCACCCAGCGAGTCCCCGTGCGGCCCGCGCGCGCCTGCGCGAAGGCATCCATGAAGAGGTTCGAGGACGCGTACGTCAGGTAGCCCAGGCCGCCGAGCACCGCGGCGTTGGACGAGAAGAGCAGCACGAAGTCCGCCGAGCGCCGGCTCAGCACCTGCTCCAGGGCATAGGTGCCATGGACCTTGGGACCGAACTGCGTCTCGGACTCGCTCCGGCCGATGTCCGTCAGCGGGTTGTAGAGCGACGGGCCCTGCGTGACGCCCGCGCAGTGGAGCACGCCGTTCAACGCGCCGAAGCGGGCCTCCACCTTGGCGACGGCCGCCTCCAACCGCGCCGCGTCCGCGACGTCCGCCTGCACCACCATCACCTGGGCGCCCGCCTGCTCCAGCTCCCGCACGCGGAGGATGCGGTGCGCCACGGCATCGTCCTCGGGATGCGTGGCCAGGTAGGAATCCCACTCGGAGGGCGCGGGCAGCGCCGTGCGACCCAAGAGCGCGATGCGCGCGTGGAGCGTGCGCGCCAGGTGCTCGGCCAGCATCAGGCCGACCCCGCCGAGGCCGCCCGTGATGAGGTACACGCCCTGCTCACGCAGCGGCGTGGGAGCCTCGCCGGCGGGCTCCAGGCGCAGCGGCGAGTGCGTCTGCGCGTAGCGGAGGCTGCCGCGCCATGCGACGACGGCGTCACGCGAGCGCTGGCTCAGCTCGGCGAGCAGTCGCTCCGCGAGCTTCTCCACCGCCGGGCTCCCGGGCGCGGGGGCGACGACGTCGAGGCAGCGCGTGGAGACGTGCTCCTGTTCCTGCGGAATCACCTTGCAGGGCCCCAGCAGCGTGGCCTTCTCGGGGAGCGCCGTGCCCTCGCCCGCGACGTCCTGCACGCGGTCCGTCACGACTTCAACGCGCACCGGGCGCGACGTGTCGCCCTTCGCGAGCGCCTGCCCCAGGTGCAACAGGCTGTAGTAGCCCGTGTCCTGGACCTTGCGGAACAGCTCGGGGCTGGACGGCTCGTCGCCCGAGGAGCCCAGGCTCCACAGGTGCACCACCACCGAGGGGCTCAGGTCCTGGTCGGCCAGGTCCTTCCACAGCGTCGCGTAGTCACCGCGCAGCCGGGCATCCAGCGCGTAGCGCTTCGCCGCGTCGCGCATGAAGGCGCCGCCCTGGCGCACGCGCACCACGTCCTGCCCGGCCTCCTCCAGTCGACGGGCCAGCGCCTCGCCGACGCCCAGGCCGTCCACGAAGAGCACCCAGCAGCGACGCTCCCGCAGCGCCTTGCGGTCCAGGGCGATGGGCGCCGTGCGGTGCCACGCGGGGACATGGAACCAGTCCGCGACGTCCGCGAGCTTTCCTTGCGGTGCCTGGGACGACACGGCCTGCGTGGACTCGGCGCGCGCGGCGGGGGCCACCCAGTAGCGCTGTCGCTCGAAGGGGTAGGTGGGCAGCGGCACGCGGCGAAGGCCACGGTCCTCGTTCACGTCGTCCCAGTCCACCTCCACGCCGTCCAACCAGAGCTGGCCCAGGGTGTTCAGCACCGAGGCCGGCGCGGGCAGCGAGTCCGCGAGGCTGGTCCTGATCGCGCGCGTGCCCGTGGTGCCGGCCAACGCACGGGCGCGCTCGACCAGCGCCCCCGGGGTTCCCATCGTGAGGACGACGCGGGTGGGCTCCTTCACCAGCTCGCGCAGCGCATCGTCCAGGCGGGACGTGTTGCTCGCCGCGTCCATCCAGGTCTCCGGGCGCATGGCGTCGGCATCCGTGATGAAGGCGCCCGTCGCGGCGGAGAGCAGCGGCATCTCGGGAGCCTTCAGCCCCGAGCCCGTGAGGCCCGCACGCTGACTGCTCGGGTCCCCGAGCAGCGCCATCGTCAGGGCCTTCTCCAGCGGGAGCCCACCCGAGAGCGCCGCCGCGACCCACGCGCCGATGCCCTCGCCCAGCACGGACTCGGGCGTCAGGCCCCAGGCCATCCACAGGCGTGCCAGCGCGTACTGCTCGACAAAGCGCGCCATCGTGCCCAGCGGGGCAGGGAGCGAGGGACGGCTGCCGTCCTCGGGATACATCGCGGCGCTCAGGTCCAGGTCCAACGGCGAGCGCAGCAGCTTCGCGCACGCGTCCACCTCCGCGCGGAACACCGGCTCCGAGCGGTAGAGCGACTCCAGCGGCGTGCCCGCGCCGGCATCGGAGAAGAGGAACGACACGGGCCGCTGGCTCGTCTCGTGCGTCGCCGTGAGGACGCGCTGGGGCTCGGCCATGCGCAGCACGCGCACGGCGTCCTGGACGTCACGGGCGACGAGGACCCGGCGATGCGAGTGCGCCTTTCGGCCCACCTGGAGCGTGTGGGCCACGTCCGCCAGCGACAACCCGGGCTGCGACTCCAGGTGCTGCGCGAGCCGCGCCGTCGCCGTATCGAGCGCCGTGTGGCTGCGCGCCGACAGTACGAGCAACTCCCAGGGCCGGCTCGCGGACGACGCGGGCGTGGCGGGTGCCTCCTCGAGGATGACGTGCGCGTTGGTGCCGCCGATGCCGAACGAGCTCACGCCCGCGCGCCGGGGCGTGCGCCCACGGGGCCACGGCTGGAGCGTGGTGTTCACGTAGAAGGGGCCGCTGTCGAAGTCGATCTGCGGGTTGGGTGACTCGAAGTGGAGGCTGGGCGGGAGCTGCTGGTGCTTCATCGCCAGGATGGCCTTGAGCAGGCTCGCGCTGCCGGCCGCCGCGTCCAGGTGTCCCACGTTCGTCTTCACCGAGCCGATGGGGATGGTGCGGCGCCCCTTCGTCTTGTTGCCGAAGGCCTTCGTCAGCGCGCGGATCTCGATGGGGTCGCCCAGCGCGGTGCCGGTGCCGTGCGCCTCCACGTAGTGGATGCTGTCGGCGGACACCTCGGCGGCGGCGAGCGCGTCCTTGATGACGGTGGCCTGGCCCTGCACGCTGGGCGCGGTGAAGCTGGCCTTCACGGCGCCGTCGTTGTTGATGGCGGAGCCCTTGATGACGGCGTGGATGGTGTCACCGTCGGCGAGCGCGTCCTCCAGCCGCTTGAGGACGACGAGGCCGATGCCGCTGCCGAAGATGGTGCCCGCCGCCTTCGCGTCGAACGCGCGGCAGTGGCCGTCCGGCGAGACGATGCCGCCGTACTGGTACAGGTAGCCCACGTTCTGCGGGACGTTGATGGCCACGCCGCCCGCGACGGCCATCCGGCACTCGTCGGCGAGCAGCGCCTGTCCGGCCAGGTGCAGCGCGACCAGGGCGGTGGAGCACGCGGTGTGCACCGAGTACGCGGGGCCGCGCAGGTTGAGCCGGTGCGCCACGCGCGTGGTGAGGAAGGCCAGGTCGTTGCCCAGGCCAATCTCGAACGGGTCCAACCCGCCCAGCGCGGCGGGGTTCGAGAAGAGGTTGAAGACGTACGTGTCCGTGCGCGCGCCGGCGTACACGCCGATGCGGCCCTTGAAGCGCTCGGTGTCGTAGCCCGCGTGCTCCAGGGCCTCCACGGCGCACTCCAGGAACACGCGCTGCTGCGGGTCCATCACCTCCGCTTCCTTGGGGGTGACGCCGAAGTAGCCCGCGTCGAACAGGTCCGCGTCCTCGAGGACGGCCGCGGCCTTCACGTAGTTCGGGTCCGAGCGCACGGCGGCGGTGTCGAGCGCGCTGGGCTCCAGGTCCGCGTCCTCCAGGAACCGGATGGACTCCACGCCGTCGCGCAGGTTCTTCCAGAAGGCCTCCAGGTCGCGCGCTCCCGGGAACCGCCCCGCCATGCCGATGACGGCGATCTCCAGTCCGGTGGTGTCCGCGTTGGACGAATCCGTGGCCATGTCTCTCTCCCGAGTCCCGCTCAAGTGTCGACCTTCCTCGCCCGCTGCTGCTTCAGCGCGCTCCTGCGCCGCTGACGCCGCCCCTCGTCTTCCGCGTCCTCATCGCCCTCGTCCCCGCTCACCGGGTCCGAGGCGAGCCCCACCCGACGGACCAGGTCCTCGATGTGGTGACGCGCCTTCGTCGTTCCATGCTCTTCGCGGAGCTGCTCGCCCAGCCGCGCCGCCGTGGCGCGCGGGCCCGTGTCCTCGTGCGCCGCGCGCAGCGCCGCCGCGAGTCGCTCCACGCTCAGCTCGCCGATGGGAATCGCCGGTCCACCGCAGCCGCGCTCCTGGACGACCTCGCCCCAGGTGAACTGGTCATACGTGTGCGGCACGACGACCTGGGGGACGCCCGCGCGGAACGCCGCGCCCGTGGTCCCCGCGCCGCCGTGGTGCACCACGCACGACACCCGCGAGAACAGCCACGAGTGCGGCACCTGTCCCAGCGCGTGCGCCGTCGGAGGCAGGGCGCGCTGGCCCAGGCCGCTCCAGCCGTGCTGGATGAGGGCCCGTCGTCCCGCGCGCTCGGCGGCGGCCACCAGCGTGTCCGTCAGCGCCGCCGGGTCCGCGTGCGTCATGCTGCCGAAGGTGATGCACACCGGCGGCTCGCCCTCCGCCAGGAACGCGGCCAGCTTCGGGTCCGGCGTGAAGTCCGGCTCGTCGAGCAGGCAGTAGCCGACGGTGTGGTGGTGCGCCGGCGCGTCCGAGGCGGGCGGGCGCACGTGTCGGCTCAGCGCGGTGAGGACCAGCTGCGGTGACAGTCCATCCACCAGCGGATTGTCGAGCGGAGGCAGTCGCAGGGACTCGCGCAGCGGGTTCACCAGTCCGCGCACCGCGGCCTGGAACGCCGGGCTCCCGCCGCCGCTGCCGCTGTGCTCCACGAGCACCGTCACGAAGGGCAGGTGCGTGAGGTCGTGCACCATGCGGGCGGCGGGCTGCACGCGTCCGCTGACGAGGACATCCGCGTTGCGGCATGCCGCGCGCAGGTCCTCCAGCATGAGGGGCACGGCCTCGGCGAGCGGCTGGAAGAGCTGGAGCAGGCCTCCGGCGGAGTGGGCGACCGCGGGGTTGCCCATCATCGCCTGGGTGATGCCGCTCTGTGCATCCCGCAGGTCCGGCCCCACGGGCGTGAATTCCAGGCCGTGGTGTCGCGCCAGGGGCTCGTACGAAGGCGCGGCGGCGAGCACCGGCTGATGGCCGTGTCGCTTGAGCTCGACGGCCAGGGCCACGAAGGGCTGGACGTCACCGAGAGAGCCGAAGTTGGTGAGGATGACTCGCATGGTGCGGGGCAGGGTCGACCGCGGGCCGACTCAGCCCTCGTCCTCCGCTTCCTCGTCGTCGGAGCGCCGCCGGGAGCGCTGCCGCTGGAGGTTCTGCTTGCGGCGCTGCACCGTGGACTCGCGCTCGTCCGTCTCCGACTGCACCGTGCCCGCCTCGGGAGGCTGGAGCAGGGCGGCCAGGGCCTTCACCGTGACGCCTTCGTAGAGGCTGGAGGCGGGCACGCTGATGTCCAGGCGCCGCTTGAGCCGATCACTGAGCTGCACGGCGATGAGGGAGTCTCCGCCCAGCTCGAAGAAGTTGTCCTGGATGCCGATGGGCGCGACACCGAGCGTCTGCTGCCAGAGCTCCGTGAGCGTGCGCTCCAGCTCCGTCGCGGGCGCGACGTAGGCGCTGCGCAGGTTCAATGGCCGGGGATGCTGAGGCCGCGCGGCCGGGGGGGCGGAGTCCACCGCCTCGGAGGCGCGGGGGCGGGCCTGTCGCGCCACCGGGTCGTGCGTGGACACCACCCACCAACTGCCCTCGGACTGCGAGAGCACGCGCGCGAGGGCCTCGGCGCCCTGCTCGGGAGCGATGGCCAGCCGGTCCAGGGCCTCACCGCGTGCACCCGGATGCGCGCCGTAGTCCTCCACGCGCACCACGTCCCAATCCAGGCTCACCCAACGCCGCCCCGCGCGAGTCGTCGACTGGGCGAACGTGTCCTGCCACGCGCTCGCCGCGGTGTGCGCGACGGTGGCCATGCCGCCCAAGACGGAGGAGATGGAGGACGCCACCACGCGGAAGTCCAGGGGACGCTCGCCGAGCACCTGGTCGAGCAGCGCCAGTCCCCGCACGCGCGCATCGAAGTGCCACGCGCTCTCCTCGGGCCCCGTCTCGGAGACGAGCCGCGCCACCTGCTCGCGAGGCAGCCAGGCCCCGTACACCACGCCGTGCACGGCACCGAAGCGCGCCAGCACGGTCTCCACCGCTTCGCGCAGGGACTCCTGCCTCGTCACGTCGACGGAGATGACGGTGACCTCGGCGCCCAGGCTCTCCAGCTGACGAGCCCGACGGATGCGCTGCGACGAGGGATGTGCCTCGCCGTGCAGGGACAGGTGCGTGTCCCAGTGCTCGCGTGACGGCAGGTCCGCGGGCTCCAGGCAGACCAGCTTCGCGCCGGGCGAGATGCCCGCGAGGGCGCGGGCGTTCATCGCGCCCACGCCGCTGAGACCCTGCACCAGCAGGTACACGCCACCCGGACGCGAGAGGACCTTCGCGCCCGTCGCGTCGGGCAGCGGCAGCGGCTCCAGCGTGCGGACCCAGCGGTGCGGACCTCGCAACGCGACCACCGTGTCCAGGGCCGTCGAGCGCAGCTCCGCGCGCAGGGACTGGAGGCTCGCGGGGGGCAGCTTGAAGTCCGCGTCCGTCACCACGTCGATGTGGCGCAAGCGCAGGAACGGCTGCTCCTGCGAGACGACCTGGCAGGGGCCCAGCACCGTGGCCTTGTCCGGCGAGAGGACTTCGTCGCCCGTCACCTCGTGGACGTGGTTGGTCACCACCCAGATGGAGCAGGGCTTCTCGGCGGCGTGCTCGACGAAGGCACGCGCGAGGGCGACGAGCGAGTCGTACCCGCTCGCCTGCGCCTGGGCGAAGGACGTGGGCAGCTCGGGCGTGAGGCTCCACAGGTGCAGCACGGCGTCGGGCTGCAGGCCCGCGTCACGCAGCGCGCCGACCAGCGCGCGGAAGTCCGACAGCGAGCCGGGCGCGACGGTGAACTCGGAGTCCCCCGTGCGACTGAAGGCCGTACCCGGGCGCACGCGGAGGACTCGCCGCTCCTCACCAGGGGCGGCAGCCAGGAGCGCGTCGGTGGGAGAGGCCTCGTCCTCGAACACCAGCCAGACGCGAGGCGTGGCCTCTCGCGCGACGAGCGAGGACGACAGCGGGGCGCGCTTCCAGGACGGCACATGGAACCAGCGCTCCATCGGCTCCTGGGCGAGGGCGGCCTCCGTGGCGACGGGCGTGCGCTTCGCTTCGGAGGACGGCGTGCTCCGCGTCTCAGGCTCCACCCAGAAGCGCTGACGCTCGAACGGGTAGGTGGGGAGGGGGAGCCGCTGGCGTCGCTCCCCGCCGTGGAAGCCCTTCCAGTCGACGGTAACGCCCGCGAGCCAGAGGCCGCCCAGCGTCGAATACGCGAGCGGTGGTGCGCCCGGCGGGACGGTGTCCTGCGACGTCGGCATGGACGCGAGCACCGGGCGCGACGCGACGGTGTCCGGATGTCTCCGCGCGAGCCTGCTGAGCACCTGTCCCGGGCCGCATTCGAGCAACACGCGCTTCGGGTCCGACAGCAGGGCGTGGAGCCCATCGGCGAAGCGCACTGCGCCGCGCAGGTGCTGTGCCCAGTAACGCGGGCTCGTCGCCTGCTCGGTGGTGATCCACGTCCCGGTGACGTTGGAGACGAAGGGCAGGGTGGGCGGCCGCAGCGGCATGGCCGCCGCGCGAGCGGTGAAGGCGTCGAGGATGGGGTCCATCATCGACGAGTGGAACGCATGCGACGTGGCGAGCACGTGGCTGCGCACGCCGGCTTCCTCAAGCAGGCGGCGCACGCGCTCCACCGCCTCATGCGGCCCGGAGACGACACACTGCATGGGCGAGTTCACCGCGGCGAGGCTCAGCTCGGTGCCCAGGTAGGGGCGCACCTCGTCCTCGCTCAGCGGCACGGCCAGCATCGCCCCGGACGGGAGCGATTGCATCAGCCGTCCACGCGCCGCCACCAGCTGGAGCGCGTGCTCCAACGAGAAGACACCCGCGAGGCACGCGGCCACGTACTCACCAATGCTGTGGCCGAGCATCGCCGCGGGCTTCACGCCCCAGGACATCCACAGCCGCGCGGTGGCGTACTCGAGGACGAAGAGCGCGGGCTGGGTGAGCTCCGTCCTCGCCAGCGTGCGCTCGTTCTCCTCCGGCGTGCCGGCCTTCGGATACAGCACGTCGCGCAGGTCCTTGCCGCCCAGGTGCGGAACCAGCAGCGCCGCGCACCGGTCCACCTCTGCCCGGAACACGGGCTCCGCGTCGTACAGCGCGCGGCCCATGCCCACGTGCTGCGAGCCCTGGCCGGGGAACAGGAACGCCACCGGCCGGTCCACGCTGTCCTGGGCTTCGGAGGCTGACGGCTCGGCGGGAGTCCGGGTCAGCGCCTCCACCGCGTCGCCCGCATCGCGCGCGAGGATGAAGCGGCGGTGCGAGAAGCGCTGACGACCCGCCTGGAGCGTCCACGCCACGTCCGCGAGCTTCGCGTCGGGGAGACTCTTCAGCGCCTCCGCCAACCGCTGCGTGCTCGCCTCCAACGCGGAGGGCGTGCGGGCCGACACCGGGAGCAACTGCCACGCGCGGCGCGGAGTCGCGCTGTCGAGCGGACGCGGCGGCTGTTCCAGGACGACGTGCGCGTTGGTGCCGCCCACGCCGAACGAGCTCACCCCGGCGCGGCGAGGCCTGGCGGTGGCGGGCCATGGCTTGAGCGTGGCGTTGACGTAGAAGGGGCTGTTGTCGAAGTCGATGGCCGGGTTGGGCCGCTCATAGTGGAGGCTGGGCGGCAACTCGCCGTGCTTCACCGCCATCGCCGCCTTGATGAGGCCGGTGACGCCGGCCGCGGCATCCAGGTGGCCCAGGTTGCCCTTCACCGAGCCGAGCGCGCAGTAGCGCCGACGCTGCGTGGAGGCCCGGAAGGCGCGGGTGAGCGCCTCCACCTCGATGGGGTCGCCCAGCGGCGTCGCGGTGCCGTGCGCCTCCACATAGCCGATGTCGTCGGCCTCCAGGCCGGAGGCTGCCAGCGCCTCGGCCACCACCTGGGCCTGACCCTCGACACCCGGCGCGGTGTAGCCCGCCTTGAGCGAGCCGTCGTTGTTGATGGCCGAGCCCTTGATGACCGCGTGCACGGTGTCGCCATCTCGCACCGCGGCCTTCAGCTTCTTGAGCACCACCACGCCCGCGCCGCTGCCGAACAGCGTGCCTCGCGCCTTCGCGTCGAAGGGCCGGCAGCGTCCATCCGGAGACGCCATGCCGCCCTCCACGTGCCGATAGCCATGGAGGAAGCTCACGTTGACGGAGGCGCCGCCCGCGAGCGCCATGTCGCACTCGCCGTTGAGCAGGCTCTGGCAGGCCAGGTGCACCGCCACCAGCGACGTCGAGCACGCGCTCTGCACCGCGTGGCTCGCGCCGCGGAGGTTCAGCTTGTACGAGACGCGGGTGGCCAGGAAGTCCGTGCCGTTGCCGATGTTCACCTGCACCGGCTCCACCGACTCCAGCACGCGCGGGTTTCGCGCCAGGTTCATCAGCAGGTACGTGTTGAGCGTGGCGCCGCCGTACACGGAGATGGCGCCGGGGAAGTCGCGCGGCGAGTAGCCCGCGTGCTCCAGCGCCTCCCAGCAGACCTCCAGGAAGACGCGGTGCTGCGGGTCCGTCAGCTCCGCCTCTCGGGGCGGCATGTCGAAGAACGCGGCGTCGAAGGACTCGGGCTCGGGCATCACCGCGGCGGCGCGCACGAAGTCCGGGTCCTCCACCTGCTCCGGAGCGACGCCCGCGGCGAGGCTCTCCTCGGGCGTGAAGAAGCGGATGGACTCCACGCCGCCGCGCAGGTTCGCCCACAGCTCGGCCGTGCTCCGCGCGCCAGGGAAGCGCCCGGACATGCCGATGATGGCGAGGTCCGCGTCGTCGATGTCTGAGGGCTGCTTCACGTCCACGGCGTCCGCTCCTTCACTCACGGCGGCTGCGCCGCTCGCGTCGCGCGGCTCCACGGTTCTGACTCGACTCGAACCCGGGCGGGTCCGAAGGGGCGCCGAGCGCTCCCAGCTTCTTCGCCAGCGCGGCCACCGTGGGCGCCTCGAAGACGGAGGTGAGGGGAACCTCGCGCCCCAGCTCCCGCTTCAGCCGTCCGACGATCTTGAGCCACAGGAGCGAGTTGCCGCCCAGGTCGAAGAAGTTGTCGTGGATGCCCAGCCGCGACAGCCCGAGCTGCTCCTGCCACACCTTCGTCAACGCCAGCTCCAGGTCGCCGGTGGGCGCCACGTACTCGGTGCCCAGCTGCGGCCGCTCGTGCGTCGCGCCGCCCGAGGTGTCCTGGTTCTTCTGCCCACCCTCGCGCTTCAGCCAGCGCGCCACGCGCGCCTCCAGGTCGCCGGTGGAGACCACCACCTGCCCCACCAGAGAGGACTCCGCGACGCGGCGGAAGGCCTCCACCGCCTCGTCCTCCGTCATGGCGAACGCGTCCAGGCTCGTCTTCGTCTCACGGGACTCCTCGTCCACCGAGGGCCACCCATCCCAGTTCGTGCTCACCCAGCGCGTCAGCCCCTGCTTCGAGCGCGAGGTCGCGAACGCGTCGAGGAAGGCATTCGCCGCGCCGTACGCCGCGAGCCCCAGCCCCCCGAGCACCGAGGCGTTGGACGACACCAGCATCACGAAGTCGAGCTCACGGCCCGCCAGCGCCAGCTCCAGCGCGTACGTGCCCTGCACCTTCGCGCGGAAGTGGGGCTCGCACGCGGCGGCATCCAATCCGGAGAGCAGCGCCACGGCGCCTTCGCCCGCGAGGCCCGCGGCGTGGATGACGCCGTGCACCTCGCCGAACTGCATCGCCCCCTGGGTGAGGGCGACGCTGAGCAGCATGTCATCCGCCACGTCCGCGCGAGCCAGCAGCACCTCGGCGCCCGCCGCCTCCAGCTCCCTCACCGCGCGGCGCTTGTGGCCGCCGCGGTCCATCTCCAGACCCCACCGGCTCACGAGCACGAGCCGCGCCTGATGCTGGCGCGCCAGGTAGCGGGCGATCATCAGGCCCACGCCGCCCAGGCCGCCGGTGATGACGTAGACGCCCCGGTGACGGAAGGGCCGCGCGGGCTGGGTGTCCGCCTCCAGCCGCACCGGCTCATGCGTCTGCACCAGCCGAGTCGTCCCGCGCCAGGCGACGACGGGCTCGCGAGCCTCCGTGGCCGTGCTCGTCACCTCCTGCAGCAGCGCCCGTGTGTCGAGCGCCACCGGGCCACGGCCCAGGTCCACGTAGCGGCAGGAGAGGAAGTCGTGCTCCTGCGGGATGACCTTGCACAGGGCCGGAAGCGTGGCGCGCTCGGGGGCGACTTCATCCGAGCTCTCCACGTCGAACGCCTGACGACCGACGACCGTCAGCTCCACGGGGCCGGGGAGCTCCGCCTCCGTGAGCGCCCGCGTCAGGCGGAGGAGCGGATGGAACCCTCGCGCCTGGGCCTGCTCGAAGCGCTCGTTGCCGAAGGCGTCCTGCTCGCCCTCGCGAGAATCCAGGCTCCACAGGTGGACGATGTTCTCCACCTTGAAGTCCTTCGACTTCAGCGCGAGCAGCAGGAAGCCCGGCTCGTCGGCATCCGCCGGGTCCAGGCTGAAGTGGTTCTCACCCAGCTCCTCGAGCCTCGCGCCCGGAGTCACCCGCGCGACGCGATGCCCCTGCTCCTCCAGCGCCATCGCCAGGGCCGAGCCCACGCCGGTGGAGTCCAGGAACACGACCCAGTCCTTCGGCGTAACGGCACCGGCGCGCGGCGGTGGCAGCGGAGCGCGCTTCCAGGACGGCAGATAGAACCAGCTGGAGACCTCCGCGCTCTTGTTCGCCGCGGACCGCCGACGCGCGGAAGGGGCCTGGGGCGCGAGCCAGTAGTCCTGTCCCTCGAAGGGGTACGTCGGCAGCGGGACGCGCAGCCGCCGCGCCTTGCCGCGCACGGCCGTCCAGTTCACCTCGACGCCCGCGGCCCAGAGTCGCCCGAGCGTCGCGGTGAGGTGCTCCTCGTCCGCCACCGGGTCCTGCGGATGGCGCAGGGACGAGAGCACCGCCGGCGCGGAGGGGCCGTTGACCTGGAGCCGCGCGAGCGTGCTGAGCGTCCGGCCCGGACCGACCTCCAGGTAGACGTGCGCGGGGTCCTTGGCCAGCTCGCGGATTCCGTCGCCGAAGCGCACCGTCTGCCGCAGATGCTTCACCCAGTACGACGGGTCCAGCGCGTCATCCAGGTCGATCCACGTGCCGGTGAGGTTCGACAGGAACAGCACGTTCGTCGGTGGGTTGAGCTTGATGGTGCGGATGAAGTCGCTGAAGCGGTCGAGGATCGGGTTCACCACGTACGAGTGCGCGGCGACGTCGATGGGGATGTGACGGAACTCCACCTCGCGGCGGGTCAGCTCCGTGGCCAGGGCCTCCACGGCCTCCACCGTGCCCGCGACCACGCACTGCGCGGGGCCATTCACCGCCGCCAGGGACAGCGTCTCCCCGAGCAGCGGACGGACCTCCGACTCGGGCAGCGGCACGCTGAGCATGCCGCCACCGGGCAGCTCCTCGAAGAGCTTGCCGCGCATCACCACCAGCGCGAGCGCGTCCTCCAGCGAGAAGATTCCCGCCAGGTGCGCCGCCATGTACTCACCCAGGCTGTGGCCGATGACCGCTTCCGGCTTCACACCCCAGGACTCCCACAGCTTCACCGTCGCGTACTCGATGGTGAACAGCGCCGGCAGCGCCAGGGAGGTGCGCTTGAGGCGCTGGCCCGCGCTCTGCGCCGAGGCCGCGTCCGGGTACATCACGGGCTTCAGGTCGAAGCCCAGCTTGGGCCGCAAGAGCTTGCAGCAGTGGTCCACCGCCTCGCGGAACGCGGGCTCGGCGTCGTAGAGGCCACGGCCCATGTCCGGGTACTGCGCGCCGCCCCCGGGGAACATGAAGACCAGCGATGCCGACGTCGTGCCGGGCGAGTGCGTGAAGAACCGCTGTGGATCCCGCGTCTCCAGGACCCGCACCGCGTCCTCCCGGTCCTTGCACACGATGACCCGGCGCAGGTCCAGGTCCTTGCGGCCGGTCTGCAGCGTCCACGCCACGTCCGCGAGCTGCTGCTCGGGATGCGCCTTCAGGTGGGCGAGCAGCGCCGAGGTCTGGGCCTCCAGCGCCGTCAGCGTGCGCGCGGAGAGCACGAGCGGCTGCCAGGCGCGAGAAGCATCGCCCGGCTGGGTGAACGGTGGCTCCTCCACGATGAGGTGCGCGTTGGTGCCGCCGATGCCGAACGAGCTCACCCCGGCGCGGCGCGGCGTCGGCCCCTCGGGCCAGGGCGTGAGCTTCGTGTTGACGTAGAAGGGGCTGTTCGCGAAGTCGATGCGCGGATTGGGCTTCTCGTAGTGGAGGCTCGCGGGCAGCTCCGCGTGCTCCAGCGCGAGCACCGTCTTCACCAGGCCCGTCACGCCGGCCGCCGCGTCCAGGTGTCCGACGTTCGTCTTCACCGAGCCGAGCCCGCAGAAGCCGCGCTTGTCGGTGCTCCGGCGGAACACCAGGTCGAGCGCCTGCACCTCGATGGGGTCGCCCAGCGGCGTGGCCGTGCCGTGCGCCTCCACGTAGGTGATGGAGTCCGCCGGAGTCTCCGCGAGGCTCTGTGCCCGGGCGATGACCTCCGCCTGTCCACTCAAGCCCGGCGCGGTGAAGCCGACCTTGAGGGCTCCGTCGTTGTTGATGGCCGAGCCACGGATGACGGCGTGGATGGTGTCGCCGTCCGCCAGCGCGTCCGCCAGGCGCTTGAGGACCACCACGCCCGCGCCGCTGCCGAACAGGGTGCCCTGGCCCCGCTCGTCGAATGCGCGGCAGTGCCCGTCCGGAGAGGTGATTCCGCCTTCCTGGTAGTGGTAGCCCGTGCGCTGCGGCATGTGCACGGAGACGCCGCCGGCCACGGCCATGTCGCACTGGTAGCCGAGCAGCGACTGGCAGGCCAGGTGCGTGGCCACCAGCGACGTGGAGCAGCCCGTCTGCACCGTCAGCGCCGGGCCGCGAAGGTCCAGGTGGTACGCGACGCGCGTGGAGAGGAAGTCCTTGTCGTTGGCCACCATGGCCGGGAACGTGTCCTCGGCCCGCTGGAATTCCTCGCGCGACAGCAGGTTGAAGAGCAGGTAGCTGCTGAGACTCGAGCCCGCGAAGACGCCCGTGGAGGTGCCCGGAATCCGTCCCGTGGAGTAGCCGGCGTGCTCCATCGCCGTCCACACGCACTCGAGGAAGACGCGGTGCTGCGGGTCCAGCAGCTCCGCTTCCCGAGGGGCGTAGCCGAAGAGGCCCGCATCGAAGCGGCCCGGGCGCTCCAGCACGGCCCCGGCGCGCACGAAGTTCGGGTTGGCCAGGAACGACGGGTCGACCCCGAGGGACTTCAGCGCGTCGTCGGAGAAGAGGGTGATGCCCTCCACTCCGTCGCGCAGCATCCGCCAGAACGCGTCCACGTCCGCGGCGCCGGGCACACGCACAGCCATGCCGACGATGGCCACCGCCAGCCCCGAGTCACCCTCGTACACCTTGTGACGACGACCCATGACGGACCTATCCCTGTTTCCTTGCCCGTTGCTGCTGTCGCTTCAGGCTCTCGAGCTGGCGTTTCGCGCGGTCCTGCGCCGTCTCCACCGGACTGGCCTGCGGCGTGGTGGCGCCCTGGCGCAGGTGACGCGCGAGCGCGCTGACGGTGGGGTATTCCAGCAGCTTCAGCAGCGGCAGCTCCCCACCGAGCACCGCCCTGAGCCGCGCGTGGACCTGGACCATGAGCAGTGAGTGCCCACCCAGGTCGAAGAAGTTGTCGTTCACGCCGACCTGCTCGACCTTGAGCACCTGCTTCCAGATGTCGGCGATCTGCTGCTCGAGCTGACCCTGCGGCGCCACGAAGGCCGCGCGTGAGCTCCGCGTCGCGCTGGGGGCGGGCAGGGCCTTGCGGTCCACCTTGCCGTTGGGCGTGAGCGGCAGCGCCGGCAGGTCCACCACCACGGAGGGCACCATGTGCTCGGGCAGCTTCTGCGCCACCGCGTCGCGCAGCGCCGTCCCGTCCACCGTCTGCCCGTCGCGCGCCACCACGTAGGCCACCAGCCGCACGTCACCCGGCGAGTCCTCGCGGGCCACGACGACCGCCTCGCGCACCTCGGGTCGCGCGCTGAGCACCGCCTCGATTTCACCCGCCTCGATGCGGAAGCCGCGCACCTTGAGCTGGTGGTCCACGCGGCCCAGGAACTCCACCGTGCCGTCGTCGCGCCAGCGGGCCCTGTCTCCGGTGCGGTACAGCCGGGCGCCTGGTTCGGAGGAGAACAGGTCCGGCACGAAGCGCTCGGCTGTCAGCTCCGGACGCGACAGGTAGCCGCGCACGACGCCCGCGCCGCCGATGTAGAGCTCGCCCGGAACGCCCACGGGCACGGGCCGCAGCCGCGCGTCGAGCAGATAGAAACGGGTCCGGAGGAACGGCGTGCCGATGGACACCACCGGCCCCGACTCGCCGCGCACGTCGTGCGTGGAGGACCAGATGGTCGTCTCCGTGGGGCCGTACATGTTGAGCAGCCGCACGTCCTCGGGGAGCACCTGTCGCAGCGACGTCGCCAGGGAGGAGGGGAGGGCCTCGCCGCCCACCATCCACCGCTTCAGGCCACGCAGGGCCTCGGTGGACTCGGAGTCCGCGAGCAGGGCGCGCGCCAGCGAGGGCGTGCACTGCAGATGCGTCACGGCGTGCTCGCGCAGGTTGAGCGGGATGGAGCGCGCGGTGCGCTGGCGCGCGCCGTCCCGGTCCGCCTGGCACTTCACCTCGTGCAGCAGCGGCAGGCTGGCCAGCACGGTGTCCGCGGGGATGCCGAAGTCGATGAGGCAGCCCACCTCGTCGACGCCCAGGGAGCGCAGCTGCTCCATCCGCTCGCGCACGGAGCGCGGCGTGCCGAACAGTCCGCTCGTCTCGAAGTAGCGCTCGAAGGCCTGCGCGGCCAGCCGGTCCAGGTCCGCCTCGGTGGCGGTGTCCAGGTCCACGCCCAGCGTGCGGCCCAGTCCGCGCATCAGGTCCGCGGAGCTGCGCAGGTAGTTCCGGAAGGGCTTCTCCACCACCGAGCGCACCGTCGCGGCGTCCTCGCCGATGAACGTGTGCAGCATCAGCGTGACGTGCCCGTCGCCCGCGTGTCCCGCCGCGCGCCAGGCCTCACGGTAGAGGGCCAGCTTCTTCTCCAGGTCCTCCCACGTCTGCCCCAGCAGGTGGGTGAGGACGTTGCAGCCCAGGCGCCCCGCGGTGACGAACGTGTCGGGGTTGCCCGCCGCCGTGAGCCACACCGGCAGTTCCTGCTGCACCGGCCGCGGCCGCAGGGTGACGTCCACCTGGGTGCCCGCGCCTCCCGGGAAGCGCAGCGTGTCGCCGCGCCACAGGCGGCGCACCGTGTCCAGTCCCTCCAGCATCAGCTCGCGGCGCTGCTCGTAGCGCTCGGGCGCGAAGACGAAGTCGTTCGCGTGCCAGCCGGAGGCGACGGAGATGCCCACGCGGCCTCGCGACAGGTTGTCCACCAGCGCCCACTCCTCCGCGACGCGCACCGGGTGGTGCAGCGGCAGCACCACGCTGCCCGCGCGGATGGCCACGCGCTCCGTCACCGCGGCGATGGCCGCGCCCGCCACGGACGGGCTGGGATACAGCCCACCGAAGGCATGGAAGTGACGCTCCGGCGTCCACACCGCCGCGAAGCCGTGACGGTCCGCGAACTTCGCGCCCTCCAGCAGCAGCTTGTAACGGTCGCCGGCCGAGGCCTCCGCGTCGTCCGCGAAGTAGAAGAGGCTCAGCTGCATCGGCGTGGCGCGCGCGGCCGAGGCCCGGGCCGGCGCCTTGATGGACGCGCCCTCGCCCTGGACCACCACCTTGAAGCCGCGCGTGAGCGTCCACAGCAGCTCCAACACGGAGATGTCGAAGGAGATGCTCGTCACGGCCAGCCACGTGCCCGAGGGCGGATGGCCGATGCGCGTGTCCATGGCCGAGAAGAAGTTGGCCACCCCTCCGTGCGGCACCATGACGCCCTTGGGGCGGCCCGTGGAGCCGGACGTGTAGATGACGTACGCCAGGTGCCCCGCGCCCGTGGTCGACGGCGGAGGCGTGTCCCGCTGCGTGCCCTCCGTCAGGGACAGGTCCTCCAACGCGACGACGCGCGCGCTGCCCGTGGGGATGGCGCCGCGCAGGTGCGTCTGCGTGAGCAACACCGGCGCGCCCGAGTCCTCCAGCATGTACGCCAGTCGCTCGCGGGGATACTCGGGGTCCAACGGCACGTATGCGCCGCCGGCCTTGAGCACCCCCAGCATCGCCACCACCATGGCGGCCGAGCGCTCCACGCACAGCCCCACGCGCGTCTCGGTGCCGACGCCCTGGGCGCGCAGGTGCCACGCCAGCGCGTTGGAGCGCGCGTCCAGCTCCGCGTACGTCAGCGTCGCGTCGTCACCTGCCACCGCCACCGCGTCCGGAGTCCTGGCCACCTGCGCTTGGAACTGCGCGTGGATGGAGGTGTGCTCGGTGCTCGCGGGCGTGAGGTCGTTCCAGTCCACCAGCAGCCGCCGCGACTCGTCCGCGCCGAGCAGCGGCAGGTCGTCCACCCGCGTCTCCACGGTGTCGACGACCGCGCGCAGCAGCGTCTCCAGCTGTCGGGCCAGCCGCGCCACGGTGGCGGGGGTGAACAAGTCGGTGCGGTACTCGAGCGCGCCGGTGAGGCCGTCCGCGCCCTCCGCGAGCGAGAGCTGGAGGTCGAACTTCGACGTGCCCTCCACCGCGCCATCCGGCACCGGCAGCACCGGACGCCACTGCATGCCGGGCACCGACAGGTTCGTCGGGGGCAGCGCCTCCAGCAGCAGGGCCGTCTGGAACAGCGGATTGTCCGCGCCGCCCCTCGGCGCACGGGCCGCGCCCACGACCTCCTCGAAGGGGAGGTCCGCGTGCGCCAGCGCCTCGTGGAACGTCAGCCGCGTGCGGGCGAGCAGCTCGCGGAAGCTGGGCGTGCCGGAGAGGTTCGCGCGCAGCACCAGCGTGTGCGCGAAGAAGCCCACCACGTCGCGCAGCTCCGGACGCTCGCGGTTCGCCACCACGGTGCCCACGGCGAAGTCGGCCTGTCCGCTGTAGCGGTGCAGCAGCGCCGTCCACGCGGCCGTCAGCGTGACGAAGAGCGTGCAGCCCTCGCGACGCCCCAGCGCGCGCAGGGACTCGACGAGCGTGCGCTCCAGCGTGAGGTGACGCAGCGCGCCCTGGAACCCGGGCTCGCGCGGACGCGGGAAGTCGGTGGGCAGCTCCAGCCTTGGCAGCCCCGCAAGCTGCTTGCCCCAGTACGCGCGCTGCGCGTCGAGCAGCGGCCCCAGGCCCTGCTGCCACCGGGCGAAGTCCGTGTACTGGAGCTTCACGGCGGGCAGCTCGGTGGCCGCGCCCGTCACCTGCGCGCGGTACAGCGCCGCCAGCTCATGCGCGAGCACGCCGATGGACCAGCCGTCGGTGGCGATGTGGTGCTGCGTCATCAGCAGCACATGCTCGTGCTCGCCCAGCGTCACCAGGGACGCGCGCACCGCGGGGCCCTCGGCCAGCCGGAAGGGCTCACGCGCCTGCTCCAGCGACAGCCGGCGCAGCTCCTCGTCACGCGCCTCGGACGCGATGGGGCGCAGGTCCACGACGGGGAACGACAGCTTCACGCTGGCGCGCACCACCAGCCGGGGCTGTCCGTCGACCTCCGGGAACGCCGCGCCCAGCACGGGGTGACGCTCGACGAGCGCATCCAGGCTCCGCGCCAGGGCCCCGGTGTCCAGCGCACCGGTGAGCCGGAGCTGGAAGTGGAGGTTGTACAGCGCGCTGTCGGGGACCAGGCGGTCCAGGAACCACAGGCGGAGCTGACCGGAGGAGAGGGGATGCTCGCCCTCGCGAGGTCCCGCGCTCAGCGGCGGCGCCACCAGCGAGTGCTCGGGCCGGACGCCACGCCACGCCTCCAGGAGCCGCAGGGCCGCGGCCTCCAGCGTGGGGCTCACCCAGAGGAATGCAGCGGGCAGCGCCACGCCCAGCTCCGACTCCAGCTGGCCGTGCACCTCCAGCACCATCAACGAGTCGAGCCCCAGGCCCGCGAGCTGCGTGTCGCCCGGGAGCGTCGAGGCATCCAGCCGCAGCGCGCGCGCCACGGCCCGGCGCAGGAAGTCCTCCACCAGCGCGAGCCGCTGGCCGTCCTCCGCCGTGGCCAGCTGCTCCTTGAGCGGGATGGTGGACTCGGGGACGCTCGGCGAGGGCTCCGCGGCGGCGACCGAGGCCTCGACGATTTCGAGCTCACCCGCGAGCCAGGCCGCCTTCGTGGCGCGGCGCTGGATCTTCCCGCTCGACGTCTTCGGGATGCTGCGCGCCTGGAGCAGGACGACGGCGTGCGCGTGGACGGCATGCTGCTCCGCCAGCGCCTTTCGCACGGCGGCCACGACGATGCTCGCGTCGAAGCCGTCGCGCACGTCGACCTCGGCCGCGACCACCAGCCGCTCCTCGCCCTCCACCTCCACGCTGAAGGCGGCGCAGCAGCCCGCGCGGATGGCGCGATGCGCGCGCTCGGTCTCCAGCTCCAGGTCCTGGGGGTACAGGTTGCGGCCGCGGATGATGAGCAGGTCCTTCAGCCGGCCGGTGACGAACAGCTGCCCCGCCTCCGAGAGGAAGGCCAGGTCACCGGTGCGCAGGAACGGCCCCTCGCCCGACGCGAGCCGCGCGTCGAACGCGTGCGCGGTCTCCTCGGGACGCTCCCAGTAGCCCGTCGCCACGCTGGGGCCGCGCACCCAGACCTCGCCCACCTGGTTCGCGCCGAGCCGCTCGCGCGTCTCCGGCTGGACGATGAGCACCTCCTGGTCCACCGCGCTCACACCCGAGCCCACCAGCGTCCGCGCCCGCGTGTCACCCGTCCCGGGCGCCGCCGCGCGACCCTGCTCCAGCGCGTCCGCGGAGAAGTCGCCGTGGACGAACGCCTCGCCCTGCGTGCCGCCGGTGACGATGAGCGTGGCCTCCGCCAGACCGTAGCAGGGGTAGAATGCCGTGCGCTTGAAACCACAAGGCGCGAAGGCTTCCGTGAAGCGCTCCAACGTCTCTCGCCGCACCGGCTCCGCGCCGTTGAACGCCAGCTCCCAGCTGCCCAGCTTCAGCTTCGCGCGGTCCTCGTCGGTGGCCTTCCGGACGCACAGGTCGTACGCGAAGTTGGGCCCTCCGCTGCACGTCGCCTGGTAGTGGGAGATGGCCTCCAGCCAGCGCAGCGGACGCTGGAGGAACGAGATGGGCGACATCAGCGTGCACGGGAAGCCCAGGTACAGCGGCTGGAGCACCTTCCCGATGAGCCCCATGTCGTGGAACATGGGCAGCCACCCCATCCCCGACGAGCGCGACGCCTCCAGCCCGAAGCCCCGGGTGATGAGCGCCTCGTTGTGCAGGATGTTGGCGTGGCTGACCATCACCCCCTTGGGGTTGCCCGTCGAGCCGGAGGTGTACTGGAGGAACGCCGTCGTGCCGCCCTGAAGCTCCGGACGCCGCCAGTCCGCCGCCATCGACTCTGGCACCGCGTCGCTGGCCAGCCACTGCAGCGCGGCGAGCTCCGGGGCCTGTGGCTTGAACAGCTCCGACATCTCCAGGATGAAGCTCGTGGTGAGCACGTAGCGCGCGCCACAGTCCTGCGCGATGGCCCGCAGGCGGGGCAGGGTGCGCTCCAGCCGCGTCGGGTCCGGCGGATAGCACGGCACCGCGACGACGCCCGCGTACAGGCAGCCCATGAAGCCCGCCACGAACTCCATCCCCGGCGGATACAGCAGGAGCGCACGGTCTCCCGGCGAGCCCGAGGCCCGCAGCAGCGCGCCCAGCGCCCGCGCTCGCGCGTCCAGCCGGGCGTAGCTCCACTCCTCCACCGGGCCGTCCACGTCTCCCGTTTCGAGAAAGCGATACAGCAGCGCGTCGCCCTGGGTGCCCGCCCGATGGCACAGCAGGTCCACGAGGTGGTGGAAGTCCCCCGCGGACGTCTCATGGTGCTGTTTCATGCGTGCTCCCCGGCGGACGACTCGCGATGGTGGTACCGCGGGCCCGGGCGTGGCCGTCCCGGTACCGCTTCACGCCCTGGTGGCTGGTGGGGGTCGGCGTCTAACAGCGACGACACGAAACGCCGCGGCGCCTCAGGGGGAACCCTGTCCCGATACGCCCCTGGCTCTGCCGCGAGTGGCCCGCTACCGCACGCCGGCACGGCACCGTCGTCCGGAGCCGTGAGTGAGGAAAATTAGGTCGAAGGTGAAGCATGCCCTCTGCCTTCATCCCTTGTTTTATCTGGAATGTCTAGTCAGCCACGAACCGCTCTAACTCCTTGGTTTGTCAGGGGGTCAGGCTCTTCTGATAAACTGGAGAACTTCGCTCGCGAGACCTCATGGCATCGCCTCAAGCAGCTTCGTCCGCCCCCGGCCCCCGGGGTCTTCCCGTCTGGCTCAATGTCCTGCGTCAGGAGCACGACCCGCTGGGTTACTTCACCCAGGGTTTCCGGAAGTATGGCGACGTGGTCCGCTTCGACACGGGCGCGTCCGCGACCTACATGGTGAGTCATCCGGATCAGATCCGGTACTTCCTCACCGAGAACGCGCCCAACTACTCGAAGCAGGAGCTGTCCGAGGACCCCTTCCTGGGCAACGGGCTGTTCGTGAGCGAGGGGAACTACTGGCGGCGCCAGCGCCGGCTCGTCCAGCCCTCGTTCCACCGGGACCGGCTGGCGGGCCTGCTGGCGGGCATGGTGGACCTGGTCCAGCGGACGCTCACCGCGTGGGAGGCGGACGCCACCGCGCGGCCGTTCGACATGGCCGCGCAGATGGGGAGCCTGTCGCTGCGGATGACCACACGCGCGCTCTACTCGGAGGAGCCGGACGCGGCGGCGGCGGCGGCCGTCGGGCGGATGATGTGGATCATGAACGACCGGGGGACGTTCATGTCGCGGCTGCTGCGGCTGGAGCGGCTGCCCATCTACAAGAAGAAGTGGGCGGACTTCTTCGGCACCCTCCGGATGCTCAACGTCAAGGCGAAGGAGGTCATCGCCCAGCGCAAGGCCGGTGGCCCCCAGGATGACATCATGGCGATGCTGGTGGCGGCGAAGGACCGCGACACCGGCGAGTCGATGACGGACAAGGAGCTGCGTGACGAGTTCATGAACCTGTTCTCCGGCCACGAGGGGCCGGGCGTGGCGCTCTCCTGGGCCTGGCACCTCCTGTCGCGGCACCCGGACATCGAGGCACGCCTCGCGTCGGAGTGCGCCGAGGTGCTCGGTGGCCGCGCCCCGACGCTCGAGGACCTGCCCCGGCTGCGCTACGCGACGCAGGTGTTCGAGGAGACCCTCCGCCTGTATCCACCCGCGTGGCGACTGCTGCGCACGGCCAAGGACGCGGACACGCTGGGGGGTTACACCGTGGAGCCGGGCGCGTCCGTGCTCGCCGTGCCCTACATCTTCCACCGGCATCCGGAGTTCTGGCCGCGTCCGGACGTGTTCGACCCGGAGCGCTTCACGCCGGAGCAGAAGGCCGCGCGGCACAAGTTCGCCTACCTGCCGTTCGGCGCGGGCCAGCACATCTGCATCGGCAACAACCTGGCGCTGATGTTCGGCGCGCTGGTGCTGGCCATGGTCTCGCAGCGCTACCGCTTCCACGCCATCCCTGGCCGGCGCGTGGACATCTACCCGGGCATCGCCCTGTTGCCCAAGGGCGGCATGCCCATGCGCCCGGAGCGGCGCGGCTGAAGCGCCTCGAAGCAGCGGCCGCGCGCGGCTCAACCCACGGCGCGCGTGGCGTCCTGCTCCTTGGCGGCGTAGAGCGCCTGGATGTTGGCGCCGCCGAAGCCGCGCGCCTGGTGGCGCTGGATGACCTCGAAGAACAGCGTGCGCCGCGCATGCTGCGAGCGGGTGAAGACCTGGAGCAGCACGCCCCACGCATCGCGGTCCATCAGGATGTTGCGCGACTGGAGCTGCTCACGGGGGAACGGCCCCAGCGAGCCGAGCCGCGCCTCCAGCGCCTCGTAGTAGCCCCGAGGCGCGTCGAGCAGGCCCACGCCGCGCTGCCCCAGCGAGTCCACCGCGCGGACGATGTCGTCCGCCAGGAAGGCCAGGTGCTGCACGCCCGCGCCACCGTGGGCGTCCACGAAGTCCTCCAGCTGTCCCCGACGCGTGCCGGAGACGGGCTCCTGCAGCGGGAAGCAGATGCGCCCGCCCGCCGCCTGCACCACGCGCGAGCTCATGCCGCTGTACTCGGTGCGCACGTCCTCCTGGTGGGTCTCTTCGAAGCCGAACACGTCCACGTAGAAGGCCACCGTGTCCAGCAGCGTGCCCGCCCGCAGCGCGAAGGCGAGGTGGTCCACGTCGCGAAACAACGACGCGCCTCCGGATGGTCCCGCGTCCACGGGCAGGTAGACGCCCGGAAGGAACGCGCCCCCGGGCGTGTCCCGCTGGATGAGCGAGTGCACCCAGCCTCCGGGCCCGGCGAGCGTGGCCTTCACCACGCGCTGGCCTGCCGCCTCGAAGACCGCGGGCCGTGCCACCGGACGTGCGCCCCGGCGCACCGCCTGGTCGAACGCGGCGACGACGTCGGGCGTGCCCAGCGCGATGTCCCGCACGCTGTCACCGTGTGCACGGACATACTCCGCGACCTCACCTTCGGCACCCAGCGCCGAGGTGACGACGAGCCGGGCTGCGCCTTGCTCCAACACGAAGGAGCGCTGTCCCGCGAGCCCCGACTCCGGCCCGCCGCTCGCCACCATCCGGAAGCCCAGCGCATGGCAGAAGTAGTAGGCGGAGAGGACCGCGTCGCCCACATACAGCTCCGCATGCTCCACGTTCGTGAGCACCACTCGCAGAACCTCGATTCAGGGGACCTGAGTGAACCGCGCTCAGTCCGGTGCACGTGTCAGGCGGTCACTCCGTTACAAAAACCATTATCACGGATTGCCACTGAAAGCGTGACACTCAGGTATCCGAGTGATGTGTCGGAGTCTGTATCACCCTGTCTTCATGCGGGCACGGCCGCCACCAGGGGCGTGGAGGAGGGCACCAGCTGCCCGGCCTCGAGCTTGAGCACCCGGTCCGCCAGGTGGAAGTAGCGGTCGTCATGGCTGATGACGAAGACGAGCTTGCCCTGGTCCCTGAGCGCCGGGAGCATCTCGCGGTAGAAGAGCTCGCGGAACACCGGGTCCTGGTCCGCGGCCCACTCGTCGAAGACGTAGATGGGGCGGTCCTCCAGGAACGACGTGAGCAGGGCCAGGCGCTTGCGCTGCCCCTGGGACAGCGCCACGGTGGACAGCTTGCCGTCCTCCACCCGGACCTTCTTCTCGAGCTGCAGGCGGGTGAGGTACTGGCGGGCCTTGTCCTCCATGCCAGGGTGGTCCAGGCCGAGCATCCGCTCGAAGAGGTGGAAGTCGAAGAAGACGGCGGAGAACAGCTGACGGTAGGCGCGCCGGGTGGCGGCGGTGACGGGGACGCCGTCCACGCGCAGCTCGCCCTGCTCGGGGGCGTAGAGGCCCGTGAACAGCTTGGCCAGCGTCGTCTTGCCGCTGCCGTTGCCACCCACCAGGAACACCAGCTCCCCGCGCCGCAGCGTCGCGTCGATGGGGCCCAGCGTGAAGCTGGCGCCGTCCAGCTCACGTCGGTAGGTGTGGCCGAGGCCGACCAGCTCGATGCGCTGGAAGTCGCGCGGCATGCCGTCGTCGGACGCGGAGGGCTCCGGGTCCTCCAGCGACAGGCCCAGCTTCTCCAGCTTCTTCATCGCCACGTGGCTGCGCGACAGGTTGGGCCACTGGTTCATCAGCCCGTCGAGCGGCTGCTGCAGGTACAGCACCACCAGCGCGTACGCCGCCAGCGTGGACATCTCCACGTCCTGGAAGCGCGGCACTCCGAAGAGGATGAAGCCGATGACGGCCATCACCATGAAGCCGCCCCAGCTGCCGGTGATGATGAAGAGCTTGCTCGTCGTCAGGGAGATGCGCGAGACCTCCTCCGCCGTCGGCTTCAGGTCCCGGTTGAAGAAGTCCTCGCTGCGCGCGTGGTGGAGCTGCAGCTCCTTCGAGCCGTCGATGAGCGTGCGAAAGCCGCTGTACATCGCGTCATGGGTTTCACGCCGCTTGAAGAACTGCGCGTAGGCATAGCGGTTGGGCAGCGCCACGCTCGCCATCACCACCGCGATGACGCCCAGGATGAGCCCCAGGAGGGGACCGGACAGCCACGCGAGATACACGAGACAGCCGACCAGCGTCGCCAGACAGATGATGACGCCGGGGATGACGGCGATGGTGCTGTTGATGACGCTGATGTCCTCGGTCAGCGCGGCGAGCAGCTTGTGCGGCCCGGCCTCCTCCAGCTTGCGCAGGGGCGCCTCGAGGATGCGTCGACACAGCGACAGCCGCAGGTCCAGCAGCGCCTCCTGCTGCATGGAGGCCAGCTGGAGCTGGGAGATGATTCGCAGCACCAGCACGGCCACCGCCAGCCCCACGAAGACGGGCATCAGCGGCATCGCATCCGCCACCGTCCGGGACGTCAGGGCCTGATTCATCGCCGCGACGAGCGCCGCGCTACAGGCGCCCGTGAGGATGCCCAGCAACGCGGCGAGGATGATGGGCAGCTTCGACTTCTTGAAGAGCAGGGCGAGCAATGACACGACGGCTCCAGGAGACCCGGAGGGCTCTGATAACCGAGCCCTCCCGGCTCTCATATGTCATCGCCGTGCGAAGTGATACCCGGGGGCAGGCGGCTTCTCCGGAGAGCCGGGCGAGCCCGACGGGCGGGGTGGCGGTGGAAGGCGGGGCAAGGAATACTGGGGACATGCGATTCTCCTCGGGGGCTTCCAAGGTCATCACCGGGCTCGTCGTCCTGGGCGGCACCGGCTGGGCCGCGCTCGCGCTCGCGCTGACGGGAGCGGGGCCGGAGGGGCCGCACTGGTTGCGGGCCCTGGGCGCGCTGGTGGTGGCGGGGCTGGCCGTCTTCGTCTGGAAGAAGGGCTCGAAGCTGGGCGCGGTGGGCGTGGTGGTGGCGGCGGGCGCGGGCCTGCACTTCTGGGCCTTCTCCCACGCGCCGTCCAACCAGCGGGAATGGGCGCCGGACCTGGCGCGGATGGCCCGGGCGGACGTGGAGGGCTCGCGCGTGACGATTCATGACGTGCGCGACTTCCGCTACCGCAGCACGACGGACTGGGATGCCTCCTGGTACACGGCCACCTACGACGCGAAGGAGCTGACGGGGGCCTGGTTCATCGTCGAGCCGTTCTCCGGCTTCTACGGCGCCGCGCACACCATGGTGAGCTTCGGCTTCTCGGACGGGCGCTACGTCGTCTTCTCCGTGGAGGTGCGCCGCGAGAAGGGCGAGACGTTCTCCGCCGTGGGCGGGCTGTTCCGCCAGTTCGAGCTGGTCTACGTGGTGGGTGACGAGAGGGATTTGGTCCAGCTGCGCGCAAACCACCGCCGCGACGACGTGTATCTCTACCCGGTGAACGCGTCGAAGGAGCGCATCTCCGACTTCTTCCTGGACATGGTGGCGCGGATGAACGCGCTGCACGAGCACCCGGAGTTCTACAACTCCGTCTACAACAACTGCACCACCAACCTGGTGCGTCACTTCGAGAAGGTGAGCGCGCTGAAGGTGCCGTACGACCACCGCACGCTCCTGCCGGCCTTCTCCGACGAGCTCGCGTACGAGCTGGACCTCATCGAGCGCGACGCGCCCCTGGCCGACGTGCGCGCCCGGCACCTCATCAACGCGCGCGCCCTGGAGGCCGCGGGGCAGGCCGACTTCTCGCAGCGCATCCGCGAGGGCGCGGCCCGCGCGACGACCTCAAGCCCCTGAGGCGGCCTTCAGCTCCGGGGGCGGCGCGGGCGTCGTCAGGTTGCGCGCGTAGTGCGCCTCCAGCGTCGTGAAGTAGCCGCGCTCCTCCCAGAGGATGGCGAGCAGGCGCTCCGACAGCGACTTCACCTCGGTGCCCTCGCCGGGCTCCGGCGTGCGGGGCCCGACGTTGCCCGGGTTCCGGAACACGCGCGTGGCCTCGGCCATCAGCACGCGGCTGCTCGCGAAGAGCCGGCGCAGGGCCTGGTTGATGGGCCGGGCGTCCACCTCCGCGCAGGCCGCGACCATGGCCGCGTGCACCGCCGCGGGCTTGTCGCCCTGCAGGCTCAGCGCGTCCAGGTCGCCTCGCTCCAGCGCGTGGTGCAGCAGGTAGCCGTGGTGCAGGGACACCGAGGCCACGTCCACGCAGTCCTTCACCCACAGCACGAAGAAGACCTTGCGGAACACCTTCTTCACCGGCAGCAGCATCAACCCCTTGAGGTAGCTGGCCAGCCGTCCGCCCAAGGTCCTCCCCTGGCTGGAGCCCGCCAGCGCCTCCACCGCCTGGGTCGAGGCGCGCAGGCCGCGCTCCTCCAGGAGCGAGCGCACCAGCTGCTCGCGCACCTGGTAGAGCGCGTAGTCATCCAGGAACGGCACCGGGATGAGGGGCGTGAGCCCCGCGGCGACGGCGTGGAGCGCCACGCGCCCCAGGGGGGCGGACGACGGGGCACCGGGCGGTAGACGGGGGTTCGGCTCGCTCATCGCTCTCCTCTATGCGCGAAAGGGCGAATCATTGCATCCGGACCGGACCGCGCGCCTGCTCGCCCGGAGGGCTGCCGGGACGTCACTTCTGGCGCGCGCCCTTCGCGTGCGGCAGCAGCACGGAGTACAGCGTGCTCATCACGGGCGTGGGGACGCCGAGCGCGTGGCCGCGCCGCGCCACCGTGCCCTGGAGGTACTCGACCTCCAGCGGCTTGCCCGCGTCGAAGTCCACCATCATCGAGGGGCGCACCTCCGCGGGGACGCCGTCCATGTAGTTCATCACGTCGTCCGCCCGCGTGGTGGTGGTGACACCCTCGGCGGCGGCGACCCGGAGCACCTCGGCCGCCGCCTCCCGGAACATCTCCCGGAAGAAGGGGCCTTCCCGCAGCGGCCCCACCGGGGTCCTCGCGGCGGTGCAGAAGCCCGCCATGGGGGCCAGGAAGGCGAGCTTCTCCCACAGCGGTGCTCGGACGTCCGCCACCGCCTCCGCGTTGAGCCCCGCCTGCGCGAGCACGTCCCGCACGGCCTGCACCCGCCGCGAGACGCGCGAGGTGTCACCGAAGGCCTCACCCAGCACGATGCGGTGCTGCGTGCCCGTCTGCTTGATGACGCCCGGCTCGCTGATGGCGGTGGAGATGTACGTGGTGCCGCCGATGACCGCCGCCTCGCCCACGGCCGCGGCGACCTCGGACGGACTGTCCACGCCGTTCTGCAGCGTGACGACCACCGCGGTGGCGCCGCCCAGCGCGGGCTCCCGGGAGGCGGCCAGCAGCGTCTTCACCTGGGGAAGCACGCTGGCGACGTCGTAGTTCTTCACGCCCAGGATGACGACGTCCACGGGACCCAGCAGGGCGGCGTCCTCCTCGGCGCGCACGGGGACGGTGAAGTCCCCCTCCGGACTGAGGATGGTGAGGCCCTTCTTCCGCAGGGCGGCCAGGTGCGCACCCCTGGCGAGGAAGCCCACCTCATGACCCGCGCGAACCAACCGCGCGCCGTAGTAGCCGCCCACTCCTCCCGAACCGACGATGGCGAATCGCATGGTCCGGGAGGATAGCGAAGGCTCGCGCCCGCGCCACGACGCTTTCTGGGCGCCGGTCAGCTCGCGAGCGGCCGGATGCGCGTGCCCGTGTCCCAGCCCAGCACGCCCGTGGCCGCCAGCACCTCCGCGCTCGGGCGGCTCGCGTTCATCACGAACTCCGCGGTGGCCTCGGGAGAGGCGCACGCGCCCAGGATGCGCTCGGGAATCATGAACGCGCTGACGATGGCGTCCGCCACCCGGCTGTCGCGGCTGCCCGCCACCAGCAGGTCGATGACGTGCGCAGGAGGCGGCTCGAGCAGCGCGTTGGTCCACGTGGTGGCCGGCGCCACGGCGGCCCACATCCGGGCCTCGGTGTCGCGGCAGAACGTCTCGTCGAAGGGGCGCTCCGACAACAGCGTGTCGTGGATGGCCACCGCCAGCGTGAAGGCGGACGCGGACGCCGCGTTGGCGCCCTGGCCCGCGATGGGGTCGTTCGTCACGTGCGTGTCGCCCACCGCCATCGCATAGCGCCCCTCGCCCAGCTCGGCCCACGCGCGGCGCACCGTCGGCGCGAAGCCGCCCTGCAGGAAGTCCAGCGGACCGCGCACGCCGAACTCCGTCGGGTCGATGCGCTCGTACGTCGCGGGCGCGAAGCGGCGGAAGATGTCCAGCAGGCCCGCGTCGAACGCGGCCGGGTCGTCGTCCCGCTTGCGGGAGATCAGCGCCGCCAGCTCCGTGCCGGGAATCGCCTCGATGAGCGTGCTGGGCACGCGGCCCTGGCGGGTGATCATCTGCGACTCGAAGACCTCGCCCTGGCCGGGCACCAGGTTGACGTGCATGCCGAGCGGCTCCGGCATGCGCAGCCCCTTGAGGATGGCCGCGAACAACACCCGCGGAGGCTTGGTGTGCGGGGACAGCTCCGGCACGCGCGGGAACAGCGCGTTGAGGCCGTTGCGGCCGGTGGCCACCACCATCAGCGTGTGACGGCGCGACAGCGCCTCCAGCTCCTTCGCGTCCACCGGGCGGACCTCCAGGTGGCCCCCGCGCTCCACGAAGGCCTCGGCCAGGCGCGGCTGGTACAGCCGGTAGTCCACGCACAGGCTGGGCTCGCCCACCCGTCCCCTCAGGCTGATGAGCTCCGGCCCGTGCACGTGGATGGCGCAGCGGTTCATCGCCAGCTCCGGCGCGCCCCAGAAGTCCACCCACAGCTCCCGCTCGCGCGTCCGCGTGGGGGCGTGGTGCGTCACCGTGTTCATCAGGCGGCCCGAGCGCAGCGCGTCCGGCTCCTGCTCCGCGTAGATGCTGACCGGGATGCCCTGCGAGAGAAGCTTCAGACCCAGGTGCAGACCGGCAGTGCCGGCGCCGACGATACCGATGCTCGCCATCTGTCTCTCCTTCACTTTTCCCGAGCCGGAAGCTTCGAGGTCGGGGAGGCCCCCCCAGGGGATGTGGGGTTCCCCGGGTGTTCCGGGGTGTGCAGGGCTCCATATCACAATGCGAATGGAGTTCTTCAGATTGGACATACCCAGAGTCTTAGAGCCAAGGGGGTCTGGGGGGCCCCGTTCGCGAATGGACCGTTGGGTCGGACCTTGGGCCAACCCGTCCGGAGCCCTACAGTCCGAGGGATGAGCGCGGCTCTCGACGTGGTGCTGGAAGTGGGGGACGTCACCGAGGCGACGGCCGACGTTGTCTTGTTCAAGTTTGCACAGAAGCTGTACGGCGCGGCCGGGAAGGCGGTGCGGCTGCTGGAGGTGGTGGGGGTGCCGCCGACGCAGGTGTCGGTGCTGCCCGGGGAGCACCACTTCGTGGAGACGCACGGCGCGCTGGGCTCACCGCTGGCGCTCTTCGTGGGCACGGTGCGGCTGGGCGAGTTCGGCTACCACGAGATCCGCCAGTTCTCGCTGCGCGCGCTCAAGGCGATGGAGTCCAGGCCCGGGCTCAAGCACGTGGCGAGCACGGTGCACGGGCCCAACTACGGGCTGGACGAGGACGAGGCGGTGCTCGCCTTCGTGGGAGGGCTCATCGAGGCGTTCCAGCGGGGCTCGGGGCCCAAGGAGCTGGAGCGCTTCACGGTGGTGGAGGTGGACGAGCGGCGCGCGCTGCGGCTGCGCAGGGCGCTGGAGCGCGGGCTGGGGGGCACGCCCGGCGTGGAGCCCCTGCCCGGCGGGGGCTTCCGCGTGCGCCGCGAGCGCGGCTTCGTGCAGGCGCCTCCCATGGCGAGCGCGGGCACGGTGTCCAGCGCGAAGCCCCACGCCTTCGTGGCGATGCCCTTCACGCCGGAGCTGGAGGACACGTTCCACTACGGCATCCAGGGGCCGGTGAAGGCCGCGGGCATGCTGTGCGAGCGCGTGGACCAGGACGTGTTCGACGGGCCCATCATCCAGCGCATCAAGGAGCGCATCGACACGGCGAAGGTCGTCATCGCGGACCTGTCGCTGGCCAACCCCAACGTGTACCTGGAGGTCGGCTACGCGTGGGGCAAGGGGCGGCCCACGCTGCTGCTGGTGCGCGACGTGCGCGAGCTGCGCTTCGACGTCGCGTCGTACCGCTGCATCGTCTACCGGAACATCCGCGAGCTGGAGACGCTGCTGACGCGGGAGCTGGAGCGGCTGGACGCCGTGCGCGTGCCGGGCTGATTCACCAGCCGCGCGCCGCGACCTCCCAGGTCTCCATCACCGTGTCCTTGCGCAGGACGTGCAGCCGCTCGTGCAGGTTGACGGCGGCGCAGACGTGGTTGGGCACCACGCGCACGCGCTCGCCCACGCGCGGTCGCCAGGACGTGGACGAGACGTCGAGCAGGCCGTGCTCCTCGGAGACGCTGCGCACCACCAGCTCCGGCCTGTCCAGCAGCGCGCCGTAGCCTCCCGAGGGCGCGAGCCCCTCCTCCTTGGCCAGGGCCTTGGAGCCCGCGTCGAGCACCACCTGTCCGGGCACGGCGGTGCTCACCACGGTGGCGAGCACCGAGAAGGCGCAGTCGCTCCAGGCGCATGCGCCCAGCGAGGCCGTGTTGCGGTCATTGAGCACATTGATTCCGGGGCGTATCTCCGTCAGGCCCGGCACCTCGTGCGAGCGCCACAGCATGGGCGTCGAGCCGCCGCTCACCACCTCGGGCTCGAGCCCCTCGACCGAGAGCGCGTCCAGGAAGGCGCCCAGTCGCGAGCGCTGGTCCGCGAGCGCCGCGTCCTGCTGCTCCACCGGCGCGCGCACCTGGCCCGGATAGAAGATGACGCCGCGATACGCCACGGACTTCGTCTCCGCCACCGCGCGCGCCAGCGTCACCGCGTCCGCCGGCGTCTGCACGCCCACCCGCCGCATGCCCAGGTCCAGCTCCACCAGCACGCCCACGGTGCGCCCGGCCTGCCGCGCCGCGTGGCCGAGCCCGTCGAGCGCCACGGTGGAGTCGAGCGCCACGGTGAGGCGCGTGCGCGAGGGCAGGGCCATCAGTCGTGACAGGCGCGCCGGGCCCACGGGTGGGTAGGCGAGCAGCACGTCGTCCGCGACGGTGGCCATGACCTCGGCCTCGCGCACGGTGGCCACCGTGGCGCCCACGGCCCCCGAGGCGAGCTGCAGCCGCGTGAGCTCCGCCGTCTTGTGCGTCTTCGTGTGGGGCCGCCAGTGGAGCTTGTGCTCGCGCGTGTAGTCCGCCACGCGGCGCAGGTTGGCTTCCACGCGGTCCAGGTCCACGAGGGCGGCGGGCGTGGTAAGGGCGTCGAGCGGGGTGGGGGACATGCCGCGCATGGTGGCACGCGTGCCCGTGGCCACTCCAGGCGACAGTGCACCCCGGACATGACGAGGCCCGCGCACGTGTCCGGAAGAACAGTCCCGGACCCGCGGCGGGCCCCGTGCACGACGACGCTGTGACTACTGCGGCTTCGGCGCGGCCACCTTCTTCGCGGGGGGCAGGTACTTCACGCCCAGCTGGCTGAAGATGAACGAGTACGCGTCCACCTCCTCCTCGATGCGCGCGTTGAGCGGCGTGCCGGCGCCGTGGCCCGTCTCCGCGTCGGCGCGCAGCAGGATGGGGTTCTTCGTCGACGTGGCCGCCTGCATCCGCGCCACCATCTTGCGCGAGTGGAACGGGTCCACGCGCGGGTCATTGGCGCCGGAGGTGAAGAGCACGGACGGGTACTTCGCGCCGTCCTTCACGTTGTGCACGGGCGAGTAGGCCAAGAGCGCCTTGAACTGCTCGGGGTCCTTCACCGAGCCGTACTCGGTGACGTTGAACTGGCCGTTGGACGTGCGCTCCGAGCGGAGCATGTCGTAGAGGCCCACGCGGGCCACCACGGCGCCGTACGCCTCCGGGTGCTGCGTGACGACAGCGCCCATGAGCAGGCCGCCGTTGCTGCCGCCCTGGATGGCCAGCTTCCTGGGCTGCGTGTACTTCTGGTCCACCAGCAGCTTCGCGCACGCGTGGAAGTCGTCGAACACGTTCTGCTTCTTCGTCAGCGAGCCCTCGGCGTGCCACTTCTCGCCGAACTCCGAGCCGCCGCGCAGGTTGGCCACCGCGTAGACGCCGCCCTGCTCCAGCCACAGGCCCGCCAGCGCGTTGAAGCCCGGGGAGATGGAGATGTTGAAGCCGCCGTAGCCGGTGAGCAGCGTCGGGTTCTTCCCGTCCAGCTTCGTGCCCTTCTTCTTCAGGATGGAGAGCGGAACCTTGGTGCCGTCCTTGGACGTGGCCTCGGTGCGCACCACCTCCACGTCGCTCATGTCCAGCGGCGCCGTGCGCGCCAGCGCCGTCTTCGTCACCTGGCCGTCCTTGGCGGAGAAGCGGTACCAGGCCTGCGGCTGCACGAAGCTGACGTTGCTGAAGTACACGTCGTCACCGCCCGCGCTCACCAGGCCGCCGGTGGAGGACACGGGCGGCGTGGGCACCAGGCCCAGGTCCTTGCCCTTCAGGTCCACGATGCGGACCTGCGACGGGCCACCCAGCTGCTCGTTGATGTACAGGCGCGTCTTCGCGGGGAAGAAGCCCTGGATGCTGGCCTCGCCCTCGGGCACCAGCACCGTGGCCTTGTCCAGCGTCGGCGTGGCCAGGGGCAGGCGCAGCACCTTGCCGCGCGGCGCGTCCTGGCGGCTGAGCAGGTAGAGGGCGCCGTCGTGGCCGAAGCGGCTGCGGATGACCTTGTCCGCGAACTTCGTCACCTGCGCCCACTTCCCGTCGGGGCCATGCAGATAGAGCATGTACTCGCCGCCGTCGCCGTTGGCGACCATGGCCGCGATGTGCTTGCCGTCCGGAGACGTCTCCAGCTCCGTCATGGCGATGCGCGGGAAGTCCTTGCCCAGCGCGTACGTGTCCTGCTCGGTGGGCGTGCCCAGCTTGTGGAAGTAGACCTGCTGGAAGAAGTCGCGGTCCGCGGCCGGGCGCTCCTCGCCGCGCGGATAGCGCGTGTAGAAGAAGCCCGTCCCGTCCGCGTTCCACGCGAGCCCGCCGCCGGCCGTGCCGCCATTGACGCGCGGCACCACCTCGTTGGGCAGCGGCTTGCCGGTGGCCACGTCATAGACGGAGACGTCGCCGCTCTCCGTGCCGTTCTTCGACAGCGACACCGCCAGCTTCTTGCCGTCCAGCGTGGGCTCGAAGAAGTCGATGGTGGTGTGGCCCTTGGGGTCCAGCACCATGGGGTCCAGGAGCACGCGCTCCTTGGACGGGTCCTCCACCGAGCCGAGCACCGCCAGGTACGGCTGCTGGCGCGGCGGCTGGAACTTGATGACGAAGAGCGTGCCGCCCGCCTCGGTCAGCGCGCCGTAGCCCGGGGACTTCCACCCGAGCAGCTCGGAGATGCGCTGGCGCAGCGGCTCACGGCCAGGCAGCTTGTCGAGGATGGCGCGCGTGTGGGCGTTCTGCGCGTCGTTCCACTGCTTCACCTTCGCGTCGTCGGTGGCCTCCAGCCACTGGTACGGGTCCTTGACCTCCGTGCCGTGGTAGGTGTCGACGACGTCCTTCTTCTCCGTGGCGGGCGGCTTGGAGGGGCCCTTGGCCGCGGCCAGGGACGCCAGGGGCAGCATCAGCGCCGCCGCGGCCATCGCGGTTCTCAGCTTCATGTTCACACCTCGGAAGGGGGATTTGGCGGGCCGCAGCCTGCCATGTCCTCCCACCTCCAGGGGTGGGTTCCCGCCAGGGGAATGCCGCGAGGGGCCGGGTGTTGCCTCGGATTGCCTCCAGGCGCGCGGCGCGTCAGGCGCGCCGGGAATACCGGCCGTTCCCGCCTTCTACGGCGCGCGCAGCGGCAGCTCCACGAGGGCCGCGGCGAAGCGGTCGAACGCCTCGTTGGCGGGCAGCGCGGTGGCCTCGTCCATGTTGCCCAGCATCAGCGCGAAGACGACGCGCGGGTGCTCGGCGTCCCCGGGGCGCTCCACCACGCCCGCGAAGCACTTCTGTCCGGACAGGGTGCCCGTCTTCGCGCGGATGCGGCCTGCGGTGACGGGCGTCACCGGGCGGTTGGCGAGCGTGCCGTCCACGCCCGCCACGGGCAGGCTGTCCACCAGCGCCGCGCCATACGGCTCGCGCAGGCTGGTGAAGAGCACGCGCGCCAGGCCCCGCGCGGTGGCCAGGTTGTAGCGCGACAGGCCGCTGCCATCGACGGGGCGCAAATCACGGGCGGGGATGCCTCGGCGGGTGAGCTCCTCGGCCAGCGCGGTGCGCAGGTTCGCGTAGCCCTCCGCGCCGCCGCGCTCACGGGCGAAGCGCAGGCCCAGCCGCTCCGCGTAGAGGTTGAGCGACTCCTTGTTGGTGACCTTCACCAGCTCGGACAGGGGCGGACTGGCGAGCGTGACGAGCGGCTCGGGCACGGGCGGACGCAAGGGGGCGGGGGCCTCCAGCGTGAAGGGCAGGCGCGGCACGCCCCGCTTGAGCAGGGCCTCCTCGACACACGCGGCGAAGAGCACCTGGGGCTCGTCCACGGAGAGCCGCACGTTGGCCGTGCGCGGACACTGGTTGACGGGCGAGCGCCACACGCAGCGAACGCCCGGAGCGCCGCGCTGACGGGTGCAGGAGAGGTTGGCGCGCTCCGCGTTCGGGTCCACGCGCACGACGGTGGAGAGCGTGGCGAAGGCGGGCGTGAGCTGGACGTGGGGCGGCTGCGCGCAGTCCGCGCCCTCGGGGCGGGAGAGCGCGAGGTCCACCACGTTCTCGCGGAAGACGAAGGGCGTGGGCGCCGCGCTGTAGGCGTACGCGACATCATCCCAGGCCCAGCCGGGGCCGAAGGGAGCGTCGTCGTCGATGCCGCGCACGCGCACCTGTCCCTTCCACTGCCGCACGCCCTTCGCCTGGAGCGCGTCGGCCACCTGCTCGCAGGCGAGCGCTGTCTCGGGGAAGCGCCACGAGCCCAGGGACGGGTCTCCCGACGAGTCCACCACGAGGTCTCCGAGGAACAGCCCGTCGGTCAGCGTGCCCTCCAGCGTCACCGGCGTCTGGAAGCGATAGTCCGCGCCCAGCGCGGAGAGGACGGACGCGGTGGAGACGACCTTCATCGTCGACGCGGGCAGCAGCCGCACGTGCTCGCGGTGGGCATACAGCGGCTCGCCCGTCGTCGCGTCCAGCACGAAGGCGCTCGCCAGCGCACCCTCGTCCTCCAGCGTGGCGAAGAGCGAGCTCGCCACCGAGCTCACGGTGGGCGTCGCGGGATGTCGGGTGTGACGGCAGCCGACGGGCAGGGCGGCGGCGGCCAGGACGAGACAGAAGGAGAGGGCGCGGCTCATCACGGGCGCCACGCTAACGCCCACGACCTGGGGTGTCATGTGGCGCGACGGGCCCCGCGGGTCGCTGCGGCACCCCGGCCGTCCGGTATCCGACCCGGCCCGGGGACCTGTCGGGCGGACGCGTCCGGCGCCGAGCAGTCGACGAAGGGGGTCACCCGCCACCGGCTCGAGGACGGCGTCTACTCCGAGCTCGAGCCGGTGGGCGCCGCCGCCGCGTCCGAGTGACTACGAGGCGGGCCAGGGCGACAGCTTCTCCGCCTCGTACTTCAGGAGCAGCGCGTGCGTCTCGCGCGCGGCGGACTCGACCTCCCCGGGTGAGAGCCCGGGGGGCAGCTTGGAGACGAGGGTGGGGAACGGGCCGTCGAAGACGAGCAGGTTCTCCAGCTCCAGCGCGTCATTCTGCAAGTCATACAGCTCCCACTGGTCCGCGTGCTCGCCCGACGGGTCGAACGTCCGCGACAGCTTCCAGCGCGGCGTGCGCACGCAGCGCACGTGGTTGGGCTGGCACACCGGCCCCGGCGCGAGCCATGGCAGGTGCCCCGCGCGAGTGGTGCCATCGCGAAGCGCCTCCACCGAGCGCACGAACACCGAGTAGATGGCCTCGTCGTGAATCTGGTGCGGGTCGCCGGTGCGCGGCAGGGGCTCGGTGATTTCGTCGTCCGTGATGAAGAGCACGCCCTGACGGGCCGTCCCATCTTGCTCCGTCACCATGTCCGCGGTGCCCTGCACCAGCGGGCTCAGGTCCGCGCCGACGAACGGCGGCACGGGGTGATGCAGGCGCAGGTCCGTGCGGATGGCGTCGACCTCTCCCGGTGACAGGCCCGCGAGCCCCAGCAGCGTGGGCAGCACGTCCACGTGGCTGGTGAGCGCCTCGTGCTGCCGCGTCTGGGGACGCTCCTTCTCCAGCGGCATCCGCACCACGAGCGGCACGTGCAGCGCCTCCTGATAGGCGGTGTGCCACTTCTCCATCATGTAGCCGTGGGAGCCGGCGTACTCACCGTGGTCGGAGAGGAAGACGACGATGGTGTTCTTCGCGAGGCCACATTCATCGAGCGTGCGCAGCACGCGCTCGATGTGTCCGTCCACCAGGTGGATGAGCCAGGTGTAGTACTGGTTGAAGCGCAGCGTGGACTCGTCCGGGGCGGCGGTGAGCTGGAAGGGGATGCCCGAGTTGAGCGTGACGGCGACGGGGTCGATGGACTCCTTCGCCTGGTGCATCGCGAGCCCCGTCTTCGCCGCGAGCGCGAGCCCCATCTTGTACGCGTAGTCGCGCTGACAGGTGGGCTTGTTGGCCAGCGAGTCATGCACGTTGGGCGGCAGGTGCGAGTTCTCCTGCGGGAAGCCCATCGGGTTGAGCGGGAGCGTCCAGCTGCCCGCGACGGGCGTCGCCGACTGGCTGTGCTGACCGGGCACGAGCAGGGGGCCCACGGGACGCGCGTCCGGGTCCATCTGCCTGGGGAGGATGGGATACGTCGCGATGTCGTGCGGGTTGGTGAACGACGCGACGGCGAACCACGGCTGCGGCGTCGTCGACGGTCCGTCGGCGCGCGGCGCCGCATAGGCCTGCTCGGCCAGCGCGCGGTTGTAGGGCTGCCCCAGGCCCATCCTGCGCAGGAAGGTGCACGCGAGGTCGGCGAAGCCCACGTCCCGGAAGGTGCCCAGGTTGTTGACCGAGGACCCGTGGGGCTCCGGATAGGACAGCTCCCAGTCGTCGAAGCCGAGCCGCTTCAGCGAGTGCTCGGGCGGATTGGCGAAGTGACACTTGCCGAAGTAGTGCGTGTGATAGCCGGCCTTCTGGAACCAGTGGCCGATGGTGGGAATCCCCTCCGGCGCGAGCCACGGGAAGGCCGCCGCGTCGCCGCTCTTGAAGAGGCCGTCCGTCTGGGTGACGCCGGTGCGCGTGCCGTACTGGCCCGTGTAGATGGCGGCGCGACTGGGGATGCAGGCCGAGGCGGCGATGGTGTGGTTGCGGAAGATGGACGCGTTGCGCCGCAGCGCCGCGAAGCCCGGGAAGAACTTCCGATAGGGATTGTCCTCGCCGCCTTCGTCGATGAACCCCAGGAGGTCCTTGATGCCGGGAAGGAATCCTCCCCCCGCGCCATACGCGAAGCGCGGGAACATGAGCTGGTCCACTGTCAGCAGCAGGATGTTGGGGCGTGTGGGGTTGTCCATCCCGACAGCGATTGCAGCCACCGTGCCCGGTTGTCTCGGTGCACGCGGGGCTCGGAAGGACAACCCCGTCGATGCGCCATCGCGCGTCGCGATGGTACGCGTCTGCGTTCATCGCGGACGCGAGGCGGTGCCTGGGAGATGGGGTGGGAGTCGGACCCGCGAGGCGTCACGACTCCCGGCCCCTGCTTCACGCTCCCGTCACGGCGTGCGCGTCAGCTCGTAGCCGATGTCGACGTTGAGGACCTCCGGCTGGCACATGAAGTCACGCGTGCCGAGCGACGCCTGCCAGCACAGGCTCTGGCCCTGGAAGGTCGAGACATCCATCACCGTCTCCGACACGCCCGCGGCCAGGGGCGCATGCAGCCAGGTGGGCGTCGGGTTGGGCACGCAGGTTCCCGCCGAGCACACCCTGCAGTCGGGGGAGATGGCGTAGGAGGCGTAGACCTCGCTCGTGGAGGCGCAGTAGGGGCCGAACGCGTCCGACTTCCCCACCCTCACGCGCGAGACGAAGCAGCGCGGGTCCAGGTCCTGGGGCAGGGCCCCGAGCGAGGCGGCGCGCGCGAGCCCCGAGGGCTCGGCCTGCAACTGGAACACGACGTTGGCGAAGTCCCGGTCGCCGCCGCCATTGAGGTCCTCCCAGCCCATCAACCAGCGCCGCGGGTACGCGGGTGTCGAGGCCAGGGCCAGGTGCGGCATGGCGCCGTTCGACGCGGCGGGGACGACCAGCCGCTCCGAGGGGAGCATCATGGCGCCGTACTCGGGCCTGCGCAGCGTGTGCATGCCCAGGTCATCCAGCCAGCCACACATCGGCCGCCCGTTGCCCGGCAGGGCGCATGCGGTGGGCGTCGTGGGGTGCACGCGGTCGCAGGTGTCGCGATAGGTGCAGCCCTGGTTGAACTCGGCCGCGGGGCTGGTGCCTCGCGTGTCCATGTCCAGGTTCCAGGCGGCCTTGGAGAAGAACACGGAGACGGGGGACTGGAGGAACAGGGCGCACCTGCCATCCGGCGACTTCTTCAAGCAGGGGAACGTGATGCCCGTGTCCGCGGGCGCGTGCTTGCTCTCGTAGTAGGTGACGAGGAAGAAGACGATCTCCCGGTGACTGTCGATGGTGCCCAGGGTCATCTTCCGGTCGCGCGGCGTGATGCCGGGGTCGGGGTTCTGGGGGTTCGGCAGGCCCTGGGCCGTGTACGCGGAGACGTCATAGTCGGGGATGCCATCCGGCAAGGCCAGGCGCGCGTCCTGGACGGGCCCCATCTGATTGAACGTGGTCGCGTCCTCGTCGTCGTCCGTGAGGAGGACGGCGAGCCGGCCCAGCCCCTTGAAGTCGTTGTCCGGCAGCGCGGGCTCGAGCAGGTTGGGGATGCGCGCGAAGCGCCCTCGGTCCGAGTAGCCGTTCGGGTGGGCGTCGACGGCCCACTGACCCACGATGTCCGTGGTGTACGCGGTATTCCCCTGTCCCGGACGGGGATCCGCCAGCGGCTGACGCCGGTAGGTCGAAAGGCAGGTGGACCTCATCGCGAGGTCCGGCTCGCTGTACGTGAAGCCCCCCGAGACGAACGTCCGCGGGCACCGGGGGTTCACGCCGATGTAGGGCCGCGCCTGGGGACCGCTGTGCGGCGCGACGTTGTAGAGGTCCTCGTGCAGGTCGGCGATGCCATTGCCGTTGGTGTCGAGCAGCTCGTCATTGGCGCCGACGTAGCCGCGCGCCACGAGCTCGTCGTGGTACATCCACCCGAGCGTGTGGCTGGCGACGGCGCTCTTGCGCACCATCTGGAGCGACAGGAACACCGGCTCCTCGAAGACGATGCGCTCCGCGCTCATCGGCCTGTGCGACAGCGCGAGCCGCAGTGAGTCGTTCTCGGAGAGGGTGACGCCGTTCAGGTGACTGAACTGCGAGGCGGCGAAGGGCTTCTGGTAGTCGAGGTACAGGTCACCGCCGACGTTGAAGGTGAAGGCCACCTCGGACGTGAGTCCGTGGCCGTTGGTGATGGCCACCTTCACCGGCGCGCTGCTGGGAGGAAGGCAGTCCGGCGCGGTCCAGGTGACCTCGCTCGTGGTGGCGCCGTGGACGGGCGGCGCCAGCGCTCCCTCCGTGGAGGTCCACGTGAAGGTGAGCGGCGAGCCCTGTGGGTCGCTCGCCGTCACGCCGAGCACCGACGTGCCTCGTGACGGGACCTGCTCGGCGGACTGGGTGGTGCTCTCGACTCGCGGTGGCAGCAGCGCGAGCGAGGCGGGGTCCGCGTGTGCGCTCGTGGCGGCGAGAGACAATAGACAGCCCAAGGCCATCCACCTTGGGGCGGGGCGGGATTGCTGTGGCATGTGTGTCCTGTGGAGTGGCGTGGACCGCCAGGCGCCGTCCACGCGTTGGGGCTGTCACGCCCGGACAGGGGTGACAGCCCGCAGACGCGGGCTTCATCAGAAAATTCTAGAAAGCATGAGAATCCCGGAGAGGGTCCGTCCGAGGAGAGCACCAGGAGTGCCTTGACGAGGTCGCCCGCGCCCCCCATCCTGCCGCGCCCCATGCCAGTCCTACGTGGTGCCGTCACCTTCTCGCGCTTCCGGGTCGAACCGTCGAAGGAAGCGCCTTCCGACATCAAGCGTTCGCTCCCGCGGGGCCTCAAGGCAAACGCGTTCGAGCCCATCGACCGCCGCTCCGAGGATGACCGGGCCGCGGGCTTCGTGGAGCTGGAGAACGCGGACGCCGTCGACTTCTCCGTCGGGCGCGTCTTCTATGGCGAGTACGCGCTGTTCTCGTTCCGCATCGACTCGCTGAAGGTCCCCGCCGCCGCGATGAAGGCGGAGCTGGCGAAGTGGACCACCCAGTTCGAGGCGGAGAACGACCGCCCCGCGTCGCGCGCGGAGAAGACGCAGGCCAAGGCGCAGATCAAGCAGATGCTGCGCACGCGCACCACGCCGCGCACCAACGTGCTGGACGTGAGCTGGAACCAGAACACCCAGCAGCTGCAGATCTGGGCCGCGTCGCGCAAGGTGGTGGAGGAGATCCTCATCGCGCTGGAGAACGCGCTCGGGCTGAAGCTCGTCGCGCTGACGCCGGCGGCCATCGCGCAGGCGTCGGGCATCGACGAGGGGGCCCTGGGGCCGACCGCGGAGCTCATCGGGATGGACCTGCCGGCGGGTGCCGGGGCGGAGGTGGTGCATGGCGAGGCGTGAGCAGGCGCGGGCGGATGCCGCCTTCGCGCGTGGAGACATCGGCGTCGACGGCGCCTCCACGGAGGAGACGAAGGACGTCGCCGAGGTGGAGAAGGGGCAGGCGCGAGAGCAGCTCCTGCGGGGCCGCGCGTACCTGGGCCGCGAGCTCTTGACGTGGATGCTCTGGCGCTCGGAGTCGGGTGACGCGCTGGTGGAGCTGGAGGGCACGGGCGTCAACGTGCTCTTCATGGGCCGCATCATCCTGCGCGGCGTGGCGGGCGACGTCACGGAGCTGAGCGCGAAGGGCACGCTGGCGCCGTACTCGGAGCAGGTGAAGCACGCGCTGGACAAGGGCCTGCTGGTCGCCCAGGCGCGCATCCGCTTCACCCATGGCGAGAAGGAGTACGAGGCCACCATCGACTCGGAGTTCCTCGACATCCGCGCCGCGAAGCTGCCCGCGCTGATGAGCGAGGAGGAGGATGACCAGCTCAGCGAGCGGCTGTTCCTCACCGAGCAGCTCTCCGCGATGGTGGACGCGCTGGTGAACGACTTCCTCAAGGTCCGCGTCGGCAAGACGTGGAGCAAGCAGGTCGTCCCGGCGATGAAGGAGTGGATGCGCGGGGACGAGCAGGGCGCGGATGCGCTCTCCAAGGCCGCGCGTGCCCGGGGCCGAGAGGCCCGTGCCCCCCGGCACTGAGTCCGTCTGAAGTCGGCTTCGTGAGCTCGCCCCGGACAGGCGGGCTCACGGAGCGGGCGGCGCGAGCGCGCGGAAGCCCTCCGCCAGCGCCAGCCCGATGTTCCCCATCAAGTCCTGTCGCGCGTTGACGACGTACAGGTGCGGCGTGAGCGCCCACACCTCGCGGACGATGCGCCGGGGTGGGGGAGGAGGCTGGATGCTCAGCTCCGCTTGCAGCAGCGGCAGCACCTTGTCGGAGAGCCGCAGCGCGGTGTCCATGACGAAGACGCTGACGTGGGGGCGCAGGGCGCGGACGCGGCGGAAGAACGCGCCCACCTCGTCCGGTGCCAGGTGCTTGGGCGGCGAGGACTTCATCTCCAGGTAGACGAGGTGGCCCTCCGCGGTCGCCACGACGTCCAGGTCTCCGCCGACGTCGGGCGCGTGGAACTTCACGCCCGCGGCCACGTCGAAGCGCAGCCGCTCGCGCAGCTCGTGCGCGACGTACCACTCCAGCGTGCCGCCGAAGCTCATGGCGGGGTGGGTGAGGCGGTAGCGGCCGGCCTCCTCGCGCGTGGCGAGGTCCATGGACACCAGGTCCTCGGCGAAGGCGGTGGCGCGGTCCTCCTCGAGGTAGCGCGTGGCCTCCTGGGGCGTGAAGCTGCCGCGACGGAGGATGGCGCCGCGCAGGAAGAGTCGGAACGCGTAGTGGCCCAGGCGCTCCACCAGCCGCTCCGCGCGGCTCGGGTCCAGGTCGGCGGGGAAGGGCAGGTCGAGCGGCGCGACGGTGGCCTGGAAGCCTCGGCGCGCGAGCATGGCGAGCGGCTCGTTGCCAGGGGGAAGCAGCAGGCGCGACGTGGGCGTGGCGCTGGCCTCGTCCTGCTCCAGCTCACGGGCCGTGGGAAGCTCATCCTCGGAGGGCGGCTGCACCGTCATGACGCCACCCTAGCCCGTATCGGGGCTGCTGGTGACGCGCGACACGGCCAGCCGCCTCTACAGGCCGAGGACCGTCAGCGTGGACAGGCCATTGAGCGTCGTCAGCCCCTGGGGAGACAAACAGGCCGCGAGCTGGTCGAGGATGGGGATGGCGACGACGAGGTTGACGAGCTTGCCCGAATACCGCCCCGAGGTGACGGTGCCGACGGACGTGTACACCTGGAGGTTGCCCACCACGTTGGCCTCGACCCCCAGAATGGACAGGGTCGACACCTCCTGGTTGGACCAGGCCACCGTGGCGGTGCTCAGGCTCGGCGCGGCCGTGCAGGTGGCGTTCTTCAGCACGACGCTCTCCACGTAGACGGCCGAGGTGACGACGCCATCCGACACGGGGCAGCTCGTGTAGTCGATGCGCCCCTCGAAGAGGACGTCGCGCGGCGTCAACAACAACAGGCCTGGCGAATAGGTCGACTGCTCCACCCCCACGCACGTCACCAGTGGCCCTTCGTCGGCCAGCGCGGCGCGAGGCGCCAACACCCCCAGCCCCACAACGAGCGCGAGCCTCGCGACCTGTCGAATGGAAAGGAACATGAGCCAGCTCCGGGAAGGGCGCCTCGCGCCAGGGGATGGACGCGAGTGTCACGGAGCCCAGGGCCCGCCGGAATTGTCGGCGGGTCCACCCGACCTGTCAGGTGCGACACAGGACACGGACCGCGGCGCGGCGGCCTACTGCACGGGCACGGGGCAGTAGCGCAGGAACTCCGTCACCGGCGGCTGGCAGAGCTGGAGCAGGCGCGCGTCGTCGCCGAAGCTCTTGCCTCGCGCCTGGAGATAGCACGCGGCCGGGTCGTCCTCATCGGTGGCGAACTGGCAGAGCTGGAGCGCCTGGGCCTGCGTCAGCGAGCCCTGTTCCTGCACGCGCAGGAAGCACTTCGCGGGCGCGGAGGAGCGCGCGCCGCGACACAGCTGGGTGGCCGCGTAGTCGTCCGTCAGCCCGCCCTGGCTCGCGGCCGTGTAGCAGGCGACCTGGGGCGCCACCGCCTCCTCGTCATCATCGTCGTCCTGTGCCAGCCCGCTCGTGGGCGCGAGGGTGAGCAGCCACGCTGTCAGGCCACCCAGGCCAGCGAGCGTGCGGACGAAACGGAACCGGCAGTGGGCTGGTGTCATCGCGTGTCCTCTCGGCCCTCAATCTAGGGAGTGCGCGCGTCGTGCTGTCCCACCGTGCCTCCCGGCTGCTCCAGGACGGTGCGAGCGACGGGGCGCCACGCGCCACGCACGCAGACGCGGATTCGGTAGAGTGGCCCGCGCACGCGACAGCGATGGGGGCATGGTGGACGTCGCTTCATCCAGCCTGGATCCGGAGTGGCGAGCGTGGCTCGCCGAGAACGTCGTGCGAGGCGTGGCCCCGACGCGACTGGTGGACACGCTGGTGTCCGCGGGAGTGCCGCTGTCCGAGGCGCACGCTCACGTCGAGGCCGTCCAGCGGCATCCCGCCGTGTCGATGGGACGTGGCCATCTCACCCGACACGAAGACGTCCTCTCGCTCCTCGACACCCGCGTCGCGCTCCATCGTCAATCCGGTCGACACCGCCACCTGGCGCGTCACGCGGACCTCTCCATCCCGGCGCTGATGGAGCGCCACTACCTGGCCCACGAGCCCGTGCACCTCCAGGGCTTCATGCGCGACTGGCCCTTGATGGAGCACTGGCGCCCATCGTCCCTGGCCCGGCGCTACGGCCACGTGGACGTGGAGGTCATGGCTGGCCGGGAGGCGCGCGTGGACCACGACCTGGACCCGGACGCGTGCCGCGCGGTGATGCGCTTCGAGGAGTTCCTCCGTCGCCTGGAGGAGGGCGGACCGTCGAACGACCTCTACCTCACGGCGCGCAACTTCGCGCTGGAGCGCGAGGAGCTGCGCGGCCTGCTCGACGACGTGCGCTACCCGTCAGGCCTCCTGCGCGCCTCCGACCGGCCGGGCGCGGTGAAGCTCTGGGTGGGCCCCGCCGGCACGCTGACGCAGCTGCATCACGACCTGGGCACCGTCCTGTTCGGACAGGTGCATGGACGCAAGCGCTTCCGCCTCATCCCCTCGTTCCACACCCACCACGTCTACAGCCACCTGGAGGTGTGGAGCCAGGTCGACGCCGAGCACCCCGACCTCACGCGCTTCCCCCTGTATCGCGAGGCCGACGTGCTCGAGGTCGTGGTGGAGCCCGGTGACATGCTCCTGATTCCCGCGGGCTGGTGGCACTGGGTGCACGCGCTCGACGTCAGCGTGTCCGTCACCTTCCAGGAGTTCGACGTCCCGGGAGGCAACACGTGGTGGAGGCTCGGATGAGGCCCGCGGGCGTCGTCACTTCTTCAGCGGCGGCGTGGTCGGCGGCTCGGTGGGCGTCGTCCTCTCCACGGAGGGAACGGAATGCCCTCCCGGGTTGGGGACGATGCGCGGCGCCTGCCGCGTGGCCGGGTTGGGCGGAGGATTCGGAACGATTCTTGGAGCAGGTTCCTTGGACGTCGTCATGCCATCCCCAGTGCAACGTGGTTGCCTTCGTGGGTGGTATATCGCACCGCGCGAAACATGACTCGTGACGACAGCGAGACCCTGCCGGCGTCCCTGCGTTCCTGGCTCGCGGAAAACTTGACCGCGGGGGTGGGGCCCGCCCGGCTCGTCGAGGTGCTGCTCACGCTGGGGCTGTCCGAGCCCCGAGCCCACGAGGCCGTGCGCACCATCGCCGAGCACCCCGCGGTGCGTCACGGGCAGCGCTCCGCGCCCCTGCGCGACGAGCTGGAGGCCTTGTTGACGGCGCGCGCCGCGCTGCACGCCCAGCGCCACCCGGGGCCCACGCCCGCGGCGGTGGAGCGGTGCCACGGGCTTCCGGCCGAGGACTTCTTCGAGCGCTACTACGCGCGCAACCAGCCCGTCGTCATCGAGGGGCTCCTGGACGACTGGCCCGCACGGACGCGGTGGACGCCGGAGTGGTTGGAGGAGCGCTTCGGTGACGAGCCGGTCGAGGTGATGGCGGGCCGGGACGCGGAGGCGGACCCGGACTTCCACGCCGAGCGCCTGCGCCGCACGTGGCTCCTGCGAGAGCTGGTGACGCACGTGCGCGGGACGCGAGGCTCCGACGACGTGTACCTGGTGGCGCGCAACAGCCTGCTCCTGCGCCCCGCGTTCCGGCCGTTGCTCCAGGACCTGCGGCCTCCCGCGGGCTACATCCATCCGGACCTGAGCGCGCCGGACAGCGTGCACCTGTGGTTCGGTCCCGCGGGCACGGTGTCCAACCTCCACCACGACCACCTCAATGTCCTGTTCTGCCAGGTGCTGGGGCGCAAGCGCTTCTGGCTCTTGCCGCCCTGTGAGACGCCCCGGCTCTACAACGACCGGGGGCTCTACAGCGCGGTGGACATCCGCGCTCCGGACCTGACGCGCTACCCCGGCTTCGCGCGCGCCACACTGCATGCGTGTGTGGTGGGGCCGGGAGACACGCTGCTGATTCCGGTGGGCTGGTGGCACGCGGTGGAGGCGCTGGACGTGAGCATGTCGGTGACGTTCGTCAGCTTCGACAGACCCCAGCGCAACGTGGAGTGGCGCGACTACTGGATTGGCCCCAGGCCGGAGAGGGCTCCCCGATGACGGAGGCAGGCAAGCCGGACGTGCTCGCGCCGGAGTGGCGGCGCTGGGTGGTGGAGAACCTGCTGCGAGGCTCCGAGGTCGAGGACCTGGTGGCCGTGCTCGCGCGCGCCGGAGTCGACCCGGAGCTCGCGCGCGCCGCGGTGCACGCGGAGGCGGAGGACCCGTGCTTCCAGGGCGCCGCGCGGGCCGTGGCCATGCAGCGCAAGCTGGAGGGACTGCTCGACCTCTATGGCGACCTCCATCGGCAGTCGAAGGGACATGCGCGCATCGACCGACACGAGCACCTGTCGCCCGAGGACTTCTTCGAGCGCTACTACTTCCAGAACCTCCCCGTGGTGACGCGCTCATCCGTGGGACTGGTTGCCCCGGAGTCACCCTCGGTCGAGGTGCGGGACGCGCCGGGCGCCGTGCGCGCGTTGACGCCCGTGCGCCGCAGCACCTTGCTGGGTCAGGTCCAGGGTCGCGCATGTCTGGAGTTGGTCCCCGCGTACGCGTTGCACCGCGTGTCGGGCGCCGGGTCGGTGCCGGAAGGGGTGCCGCGTCTGGAGGTGGAGCTCCTGCCCGGTGAGCTGCTGCTCCTTCCCGTGGGCTGGTGGTTCACCCATCACTCCCCGGAGGGCGGTGCCGCCACGGTCCACGAGTCCTTCGCCGTGCCCGGGCCCGACGTGTCGTGGACTCCCCGGCCGGAGTCCCGTGAGCCTACGCCGGCTCCTCTCCGCCGCCCCGGTTGAGCAGCCGTCGCGCCATCGCCTTCAGGGCGGGGGAGCCGGGCTCGCGGTCGAGCCGCTCCAGCACGTCCTGGGCACGGTCGATGCGTCCCGCCTGCTCGAGGATCTTCAGCGCCTTGAGCTGGAGCAGCTCCTCCGGTGGCATCGAGTGCGTCGCCGGTGTCTGTCCCCGCATGGGCAGTCGGCCCTTCTGGTTCAGCAGCTCCACCAGCGCGCTCACGTCCTCGCCCTCCAGGGGCGCCGCCGCGAGGGGCTTCGCGGCGTCCTCCAGCTCCTCCAAGGCCTCCATCAGCTCTGCCCAGGCGAAGCCTCGCGGCGGGACGTCGCGCTCCGTCACCATCCGCCTGAGCTGCTCGCGTATCGTCGGCATGACAACTCCTAGCATGTCCACATGATGTCTATCTCTGGGACCTGCTCCGTCCCGACGGTGATGCCGAACGCGTTGCGCTCCAGGTCCACCTCCCAGAGTCTCCCCTGGGCTCGCAGCGTTCCCATGAGGAACGGCAGGGTGGGGTGCAGGTAGCGACGACGCAGCGAGGAGTCCTTCCCCAGTCGGACGGGCCTGCCGTCCGCGGGAGGCAGCGGCATGTCCAGCTCCACCGGCTCGCTGCGGAAGCAGGCGTCGTAGAGGTAGAGCCGGCCGGAGTCCTCCAGGAAGTTCAGGCAGTGGCCGTCATCCCAGCCCGCCATGAAGGCATAGCGGGACTCCACGCGGCCCAGCAGCTCCACCGGCTCGTCCGGCGCGAAGGGGTAGTGCGCGCAGTCCTGGAAGCGGCCGTGCAACCGCGTCAGCCGGCTGGGCTCGGGTTGGTTGATGCCCGGCGCCACCGCCACCATCGCCTCCCAGCGCACCTCGTCCGTGCGCGCGTCCTCGCGAGGCATCAGGTGCAGCGTGCGCCCCTCCAGCCTGACGCCCTGGATGTTGGCCAGCTGCTGGAACAGCTGATACCAGCCGCCGCACATGCCGCCACCGACCGCCAGCATGTGCCGCACCGTCCACGCCGGCACGCCGTAGCACAGCCCCGTCTCCGGGAGCCCCCGGAGCACGGCGTCGCAGATGTCCTTGCGTGACTCCAGCCCCGCGCACCAGCGCGAGGACCAGCGCACCAGCGGCGCGTAGGCCCCCGAGACGGGCGCCCCCGTCTCTCCGTGGCGCATCGGCGCGCCCGTGGTGAAGAGCTCGTGCTGGCTGTCCCCGAGGAAGAGGGTGCGCGGGCTGCCGTCCGCGTCCGTCCACTCCGCCACCCATTGGAGCTCCAGCGCGTGGGTCCCGATGTGGTTGGGCAGCGGCCGGTTGAAGGGCACCGGCTCCGCGAGCGTGCTCCAGCCCGCCGTGCGCTCCAGGCTCACCGGATGGGGACCGAGCCAGCGGATGCGCGTGCCCGGACTGCCCGGCGTGGAGAGGGCGGGGCCGAAGGCGCTCAGCTCGAAGGAGGAGGGGACGAAGTGGTTGGCGAGCAGGGACACCCGGACGGAGGGGCGCGCGCCTCGCACGTACGCGACGGGCTCGGCGCGATGGTCGCGAATCCACTCCGGCAGCTCGCCCAAGCGGGTGTCCGTGACGGGATTCCAGAGTGGAATCGTGCCGCTGTCCGCGTCACCTCGGTCGAAGTGCAGGCTGTAGATGGCCAGCGGTTCCGCGTGGTGCATGTCCACCTCCCCCTCGCGCGTGCCCCCGGGCACGGCTCTGCTTCACCAGCACCCGCGGCCTCCCCGAAGGCCGTGGGTGGCGCTACTCGTACAGCAAGACCTGGCTCACCCAGGGCGCGCCCTTGACCTCGCGCAGCCAGCGCAGCCGCTCCGCGCGCAGGGCCACCGCGGGCGTGGCGCCGCCGTGGATGCGCTCGCGCACGCCCTGGAAGAAGCGCCCCGCGGAGTCCGGGATGTCCACCGTCGCCGCGAACACCGCGCGCGCTCCGGCGCCCACGAAGGCCTGGGGCAGCGACGACGTCTGATGCAGCAAGGGTGGCAGTCGCGCCGCGCTGCACGCGCCCAGCAGCACCACCGGCGAGCCCTCCAGCTTCACCTGCCGCAGCGCCTCCGAGGTGAGCGCGTAGCGGCCGTCGTACTCGGGGGCCAGCGCGATGACTGGTGCCTCGGACAGGCTGCGGTCCACCACGCCGTGCGCGTGGAACTCGATGTCGGTGGCGCGCGCCATGGCCTCCAGCACGCGCGAAGGCGTGGCCTGCGCGCCCGACAGCTCCATCGACTGACCGACGGGGGCGGGCGTCGACTCCCACGAGGACAGGCGTGCGAGTCCCAGCCCCGCGGGGGTCTCCACGTTGGCCACCACCACGTGCAGCGGAGCCGCGGGCTTCCTGTCGGGCGCGGTGGCGGTCCGCGTCGCCACGCGGTAGCTCCACGCCATCTCGGGCGGCAGCAACCCGGCGCGGCTGTCGAGCGGCGGCGCGGCGAGCACGTCCACCTGGGGACAGGGTCTCAGCAGGGCCAGGAGCGACTCCGGCACCAGCCCCGAAAGGTCCTCGCCCAGCGGCTCCTTGCGCGAGGCATCCAGGTGTCCCAGCACCTGACCCCGGGGCCCCAGCGCCACCGCCACCGTGCGCTCGGCCTCCATCGCGGCGATGAGCGCGCACTGCTGGGGCCGTGTCACGCCGAGCTGCCTGGCCACCACGTCCGGCACCTCCTTGAAGGCCCCGGCCTCGCCCGCGGTGACGGCCATCGTCTGATAGGCCACCGCCGCCGCGTCGCGCGCGTCCGCATCGGTGGAGAGGTACGGCTCCGCGTCGCGGATGACGGCGGAGAGCTTCTGGTTGCCGACGCTCCGGTTCAGGAGCAGCTCGAAGCGCGCTTCCACGAGCCGGGCCAGCATCCTTCGCCCGGGCGTCTCGCGGGCCGCGAGGGCCCGGGCCAGCTCCGCGCGAATCTGCTGTTCGTCCTGGGGCTTGCGGTCCAGCCGCATCAGGTCCGTGAGCGTCCACGCGCCGACGAGCCCGACGGTGGGTCCACACTCCTGCGCGCGCACCAGGGCTCGGCGCGCCTCCTGGGGCCGCAGCCGCATCAACTCCAGGGCCGCCACGTTGCGGTGGACGTAGTTCTTCACGTCACAGGTGTCGGGCGCCCGGGCCAGGTACTCGGCGAGGTAGGCGCGAGCGGCGGCCACGCGGAACTGGAAGCGCGCGGCCTGCGAGAGCGCACGCAGCGCGGCGGACTCCAGCTCCCACTCACCCATGGACTGCGCCTCGCGCCAGCTCGCGCGCGCCGTCTCGTCGGCCTCCAGCAGGCGATTGGCGGACGTGGCCCGGTGGCTCACCTTGCGCAACAGGTCCGCGCAGCGCGGGCGCAGCCGCTTCTCCCGGCACAAGGTCAGCGCGGCCTTGAGCCGCTGGTCCGCCTGCCACGCCTCGCCAGCCAGTCCCTCCTGCATCGCGAGCGCGTCCTGGACGAGCAGCTCCACCCAGGGGTCATTCCACTTCCGGGCCAGCGACTCCCATTCGTCGGGAGGGCTCGGCGCGTCGGGGGAGCGCAGCTTCGCGCCGAGCAGCAGATCTGCCTCCCCCGAGGCGCGCAGCCGCGTGAGGAGGTCCGCGGAGGCGGCGGCACGCGTCTCGAGGAGCCTGGCGTACTCAGCGGCCAGCGGCGCGCGACGGGTGAAGTCCCGCGCGGCGGTGGCGCGCGTGTACTCGGCCAGCGCCGTGCCGCCGTGGATGCCGTCGAGCAGCTCGGCCAGGGGCAGCAGCGCCGTCACCCGCGCGGAGGAAGGGGCGGTGCGGACGGCGTCATAGAACAGCCCGCGCGCGATGCCGGGGTGCTGGCGAGCCTCCTCCAGCGGCACGGGCGCGCGTGCGTCCGTGCTCAGCCGCGTCATGGCCGCGTGGGTGCGCTTCCAGGACTCCATCCGCTGCGTCACGGAGCGCCGCAGCGCGGCCGCCTGCTCGCGGGCCTCCTTGCTCCAGCCCGCCTCGCCCAGCGCGGCCACCTCGTCGAAGACCGAGGCCGACACCAGGTGCAGCCCCATCTCCCGCAGGACGAGCGCCCGGTTCCACAGGGCCTGGGGATGGCGCCCGGACGCCTCCAGGAGCGTGTCGAGTCGCTCCAGCGCGTCGTCATGCCGCCCGAGCAGGAGCAGCGCCACAGCCTGGTCATTGTCCCGGTTCAGGGACGGCTGCGCGTGCTGCAGGTGTGCGAGCCCCTGCTGCGGGTCGCCATGCACCAGATAGGACGCGGCGATGCCGGCGCGGTCTCCCTTCTCCTCCAGCCGCGCCAGCTCTCGCAGCGGCACGGCGACCGAGGCGCGCTCCTCGCGGGGACGCGAGTAGGGACGGTGCACATCCGCGGCGGGGACGGAGAGGCGCGCTTCCAGCGGCCGCGTGCGCGCGTCCGTCAGCCAGAGCAATTCCTGGCGGCGGTGGGCCAGCGGCCCCGAGCGGGCGATGAGGATGGCCGGGAACACGAGCAGCGGGATGAGGTGCCACGCACGCAGGCGAGGGGCGCGTCGCCCTCGAGTGGACTTCCCTGGTGCATCCAGCTCGGCGGCCATCCGCTGGACCCTCCCCGTCACTTCGCGTCCCGGGGCGCGAAGCCAGCACTGCGTTCGTGTGTCTTAAGCCAAAGACGCGGATGTCGACAAACCGTGGAAAATTGAGGCGCGAATCGCACACCGCCTCGCGGATGACGCTGCGGGTCAACCCTGACGTTCCGCACGCGGTAGGCTGCGGTCCCATGTTCATCGTCGTCCTGGGTGGTGGTGTGTCAGGTCTGACCTGCGGCATCCGCTTGCTGGAGGCGGGGCACACCGTCGAGGTGTGGGCGCGGGAGGTGTCACCGCACACGACGTCGGATGTCGCGGCGGCCGTCTGGTATCCCTACCGCGCCTGGCCGCAGGAGCGCGTCAACGCCTGGGCCAGGAGGACATACACCGTGCTGGCCTCGCTTGCGCACGAGCACCCCGAGGCGGGCATCCTGCAAGTCTCCGGCGTCGAGCTGTTCCGTCGCCACGTGGAGGACCCGTGGTGGCGCGACAGCGTGCCCGACTTCCGCCGCGCGAGGCCCGAGGAACTCCCACCTGGATTGTTGGAGGGTTATCACTTCACCGCGCCGGTCATCGAGATGCCGCGCTACCTGCCGTTCCTGATGTCACGGCTGCGCGCGCTGGGCGGAAGGATTGTCCAGCGCGAGGTGCGCTCGCTCGACGAGGCCTGGGCGCGCGCGTCGCTGGTGGTCAACTGCACGGGGTTGGGGGCGCGCGAGGTGGTGGGGGACTCGACGCTCTATCCGGTGCGTGGCGAGGTGCTGCGGGTGTCACCGCCGCCCACGGACCGCTTCCTCTTCGACGACGAGCACGAGGACGGCATCGCCTACGTGATTCCGCGCTCGGGCGACTGCATCCTCGGCGGCACGGTGGAGGAGGGGAACGGCTCACTCACTCCGGACTCGGCCGCGGCGCGCGGCATCCTGGCTCGCAACGCGCCGCTGTTGCCGCCGGGCGCGGTGTTCGACGTGGTGGAGCACAAGGTGGGGCTGCGCCCCGGACGACCCACCGTGAGGCTGGAGGCGGAGGTCATCGCGGGGCGCTGGGTGGTGCATGACTACGGACACGGAGGCGCGGGTGTCACGCTTTCGTGGGGTTGCGCGGAGGAGGTGGTGGCGTTGGTCGCCGCTCACCAGACGCAGCTGACGTAGCCCGTCTTGCCGTTGGTGACCTTGAGGTCCGTCCAGCCGGTGGCGTCGTTCTTGGTGAGCGTCACGCCGTCCTCGTAGCCACCGGTGAAGTCACCGAAGACGCCGCGCAGCAGGCCCACGGTGGAGGCGCCGTTGCACATCTGCACGGTGGCGTTGCCCTCCCACGAGCCATCGGCCACGCCGCCGCCGGGGAAGTCCACGCAGTGCGCGGTGCCGCCCATGTTGGCCGGCTCGCTCGCGTCGTCGGACGACCAGCCCTTGAGCACCCACGCGTCGTAGGACGCGCCGCCATTGGGCGGGAAGATGGTCTGCTTGCTGACGAGCAGACCCGGCTTGGAGTCACCCTGGTAGTGGAACGTCATGCCGGCGCGAGACCAGATGCTGGTGATGAAGCAGCGGCGATTCGTGTTCACCGGCACGTAGGGGAAGGCACAGCTGAAGGACGTGCACTCCGACCAGCTCATGGACACGCGGTTGGCGGTGTTGGCGATACAGGTCGCCTCGCCCACCACTCCCGTGCCGATGCCGTCGCGCGTCTTGAGCTTCCAGCGGCCGCCCTCCTCGTAGACGCCGACGCTGGAGATGGGGTTGTAGGGATAGGCGGACTGGCCCTTGAGGTTGCCGCGCACGCCCGTGAGGAAGCACGTCTGGGTGTTGGAGGGGCCCAGGTCCAGGTCGGGGCCGCTGTTGCCCGGCGTGCCCCAGCCCCAGCGCCCGGTGACGACGAGGCCCTGCTTCGCCTCGCCCAGCTCCTCCGCCACCGGGGTGTTCTCCGGCGTCTGCGCCACCTCCATGCCCTCGCCGCAGGCCACGGCGAGCAGGGTGAGCGGCAGGGTCCACAGCAGGTTCGTTCCACGCGTCATGATTCAGGGCCTTTCCAGTCGAGTGCTTCGCCGGGTGTTCATTCCCGGTGTCGCTCGCTGGAACGGACCTTCGCGCGGATATTCCCGCGGCATTTTCCGCCGTCAGGCGTTGGCGCGCAGCACGCCGCCGAAGCCCCGCTCGCGGCCGAGCGCTGGAGACACCGCGCCGTCACTCACCGCCTCGCGTCCGGAGATGAGCACGCTCTTCACCGCGGCGTCGTTGCGGCGCACCAGGCGCACGAAGCCGCCGAAGTTCTCCATGGGCGCCTCTGCGATGGCGTCGAGCTTCGCGTCCAGGCCCTCGGGATTGACGATGACCAGGTCCGCGCGCTTGCCCTCGGCGAGCACGCCCGCGTCCATGCCCAGCCACTCGCCAATCTCACCCGTGAGCCGGTGCACCGCGCGCTCCACCGTCATGAATGACTCGCCGCGCTTGTCGGCCTCGCGCACCAGGCGCAAGAGGCGCAGCGGGAAGTTGTAGTGCGCCATGTTGCGCAGGTGCGCGCCCGCGTCCGAGAAGCCGATGAGGATGTCCGGGTGCTTGCAGATGTACTCCAGCTCCTGGAGCCGATCATTCGCCATCACCGTGTACCAGCGCAGCGCGTCCCCGTGCGTGGCGATGAGGTCCAGGAACACGTCCACCGCGTCGCGGTCCTGCTCCTTCGCCACCTGCGCGAAGGACTTGCCCACCACGCTTTTGTCCGGGCACTCGAGGATCTGCGATTGATTGAAGTCACGGTGGAAGGCGCGCGGCAGGAAGCGGTTGGTCCACTGGCTCCTGAACTGAGCGCGGTAGACGGGGTCCTTGAGCAGGCCCGCGCGCGAGGCGGCGTCCTGCAGGTGCAGCGCCGCGGCGCCCGCGCCGAACTCCTCGAAGACGACCAGGTCGATGCCGTCCGCCCACAGGTCGAAGAGCTCGGGCAGGGCCTGCCAGCGGAAGTTGGCGCCCAGCAGCGTGTTGGCCGCGCGCGAGAGCACGCCGATGAGGCGGTGGATGCCTCGGCTGGCGCGCGGGTCCATCATGGAGATGACCGTGGTCTTCAGCGTCTTGCGCCACAGGCCCATGCTCTCCAGCAGGAACAGCACCACGTTCACCTTGGTGCTGATGTTGGGCACGCCCTGGAAGACGCGGCCGCGCTCGCGCAAGAGCTTCGTGAGCCGACGGTACTCGCTCCAGCGCGCGTAGGTGGAGGGCAGGGGGCGGCTGCGGATGTCTCGCGAGCCGCCCATCTTGTCCCACTTGAGCGTCATGATGGACAGGCCCAGGTAGCCCAGGTCCAGGCCGTCGCGCACGAGCGACTCCATGCGGCGCAGCTCGTCCTCGCTGGGGCGCACGGTGGCATCCAGGCTGCGGTGCAGTCCCATGGCGTGGGCGCGCAGCGCGGAGTGTCCCAGGAACGACGCGACGTGGGGACCCAGCGGGAGCTGGTCCAGGTGCTCCATGTAGCCGCCCAGCGTGTCCCAGGACTTGCGCTCCTCGAGCAGCGAGCGGACGGTGTCGTAGGGGATGGCCTCGACGCGGCAGAACATGTCCGCCAGGTCCTCGGGCTTGCCCACCGCGAGGCTCAGCGAGCAGCTGCCCACGACGACGGTGGTGACGCCGTGGCGGACGGATTCGGAGAGGGACGGGGCCAGCTCGACTTCGGCGTCGTAGTGGGTGTGGAAGTCGATGAAGCCGGGCGTCACCCAGTGCCCGGTGGCGTCGATGACCCGGGTACCTGGAGCGCGCTCGATGGGGCCCTCGGAGAGGCGCGCCACCTTGCCTGCCTGGATGCCCACGTGGAGCTTGCGGGGTGGGTTGCCCAGACCATCGAACACGAGTCCGTTCTCGACGATGAGGTCCATGGCGGGAGCCTAGGTCCGCTGTTCTGTCGAGTTCCAGGAAGAAGCCGTGTCGGGGATGTATGTGCTTGCTCGCGGGCGCACTGCGTCATGGCGACGGATTGCCCCTGGGACGAGGGGGAGGGGGCTCGGCTGAGTGCCCGCTGTCAGGGGTGGGGGTGCCTAGCTTGGTCGGCGGAAGAAACGAACGCGACGAGCACGGGAGGCGAGATGGCACGGACACGATGGAAGTGGCTCACGCTGCTGGGCTTGGGGACGTCCCTGGTGGCCTTCGCGGGATGCGAGGACGGGGAGGTGCGCGAGAACTCGCGGCAGGTGGGGCGTGAGGTGGGCAAGGCCGCGAAGGACGTGCGCGAGGGCACTCGCGAGGCGGCGAAGGACATGAAGACGGCCGCCGAGGAGGCCTCGCAGGGCTTCAAGGAAGGCATGGGCGGCGCGGGTGAGGCCGGTGAGGTGGAAGAGACTCCGGACGCGCGGGAACGTTCGCTGGAAGACCACGAGCTGCCCGCCGAAACGCCTGCTCGCTGACGTTGCGGGAGGCTCGGTGGCGTCATGGCTTCGCGGGGTGACAGGATGTGCCCCGCGGCCACGAACTGGCGCGCGGGTGTCCCATGAGCGAAGTCGAGCTGGGCAAGGTGTTGCGTCGGGGTGAGGAGTCCTCCGGCGTGCGGCGCATCCAGGAATGGCTGACGTTGAGCGGGTTCGCGGTCGCCATCGATGGGGACTTCGGTCCGGCGACGGAGGCCGCGCTCAAGCGCTTCCAGGCGAAGGTGGGGCTGCCCGTCTCGGGCGTCGCGGATGCGGCGACGTTCGAGCGACTGACGGGGCCGCTGCGCGCGGCGCTCGCCACGATTCCGCCGGCGGGGCGCACGTTGGGGGCGCTGACGGTGGCGTACGCGGCGCAGCACCTGCGGCAGATGCCGCGCGAGGTGGGCGGACGCAACCGGGGGCCGTGGGTGCGGCTGTACCTGGATGGGAACGAGGGTGCGTCCTTCTGCTGGTCCGCGGGGTTCGCGACCTTCTGTCTGAACCAGGCCGCGAGGACGCTGGGGACGCCGATGCCGCTGGAGCGCACGTTCTCCAGTGACCTGCTGGCGGCGCAGGGCAGGGCGCGCGAGCGCTTCGTGTCGAGCCTGAGCGCTCCTCCGGACCGCGCGCGAATCCGACCTGGGAGTCTGTTCCTGCGAAGGCGCACGCCGGGGGACTGGTCCCACTCGGGCATCGTCACCGAGGTGGATGAGGAGACCTTCCAGACCATCGAGGCGAACACCAACGACGAAGGCGCGCACGAGGGCTACGAGGTCTGCGCGCGCACCCGGGGCTTCAAGAACGTGGACTTCGTCGTGGTGTGATGGACGTCAGACTTCGCGAGCGCGGGCGAACCGCCAGGCGAGGTGCGTGAGCAGCCCGGCGATGAGCGCCTTGAGCAGCCCGCCGGGGAGGAAGGGCACGAAGCCCTTCTGGAAGGCCGTGGCGAGGTCGAGCGACTTCGCCACGCTCAGCCAGCACATCCCGATGACCAGGACGAGCAGCTGTCCCGCGAGGAACAGGGGCACCGCCGTCCACAGTCGCCGGTCGTAACCACGCCGGGCCGCGAGTCCCACGAGGAAGGCCGCGGGGAGGAAGCCCACCAGATAGCCGCCCGTTGGCCCGAGCAGCGCTCCCCATCCGCTCGCCGCCTTGGCGAAGAAGGGCAGGCCCACCGTGCCCAGCAGCAGATAGGCGAGTTGGCCCAGCAGCCCGCGTCGAGGCCCGAGCGCGGCAGCGGTGAGAACGACGGCGAGCGTCTGTCCCGTGACGGGCACCGGTGAACCTGGCACCGAGATGGCGACCTGCGCGAACAACGCAGTGCAGAGCGCGGCGCCGAGGATGACCGCGACCTCCTGGACTCGAGTCCGCACGAAGCGGTCCGCCAGGACGTGACCAGACGGGACGTGGGCGCTCACCGCGGACCTGTCCACGAGCAGTGCGTGCGGCGTGAGGACCTGGAGGGGCGTGAAGACACGGGCGGATGCTCGGCGAGGAGGCAGAGCGTTGCAAGGCGATGACCACGGCCTTCGACCGAGCACCGGCTGCCCCAGCGGGTCCTCGCCCACCGCTGAGCCTTCGGCGAAGAGACGGAGTATCGACCCGACGAATGTCGCTTGGGCGACGCTCCCGAGGTGATGAACCCTTTGGCTCCAGGGGCCTGCCTGACAGGCTCCGGATGGATTCAACCGCGCGGAGGGCATGCCCCATGGGGATGCAAGTCCGGCCCCTGCCGGAGGTGGAACCGTCGACGCCTGCTCCGAAGGGCTCGACGCCCGAGGTCGAGCAGACGCCCTCCGCCTCGATGTCGGCCGGCAGCCGTCTGCTCGCGGTGCTCGGGACCTGGCGCGCGCGGCTGGCGCTGATGAGCGTCTGGGGCGTGTTGCTCTTCGTGGCCTTCCAGCCCGGGCTGCTCTCCAGCGACTCGCTCGACATGCTGGCGCAGGGGCGTGCGGGTCGCTACTCGGATTGGCACTCTCCCTTCTTCTCGTTCGTGCTGGGGAAGTCCTTCGCGCTGACGGGCTCGACCTGGCCGCTGCTGGCCCTCCAGCTCCTGGTGCTGTCGCTGGGCCCTGTCCTCCTGCTCGGGCGTGTCTCCGGAAGACGCGGGCTGGGGGCGCTCGCGCTGCTCGTCGTGTACTGCCTGCTGCCGAGCACCTGGGCCGTCGGGGTGACGCTCTGGAAGGACGTGTTCAACGCGGTGATGCTGCTGGGGACGGCGGTGCTGCTCACCCGAGGGCGTCCGGGTTGGGCCTTCGCCTGTCTGGTCTTCGCGACCCTGACACGGCACAACGCCATCGTCGCCAGTGTGTGGCTGGTGCCCATGGTGGTGGCGCGCGTCCCCGCGCTGATGAAGGAGCGGGCTCGCCCTTTCATCGCCGGTGGCATCCTGCTCGGAATCCTGGCGTGCGCCCCGGGCTTCGTCGAACGAGCCATGGGCGCGCAGAAGTCGTGGATCGCCGGCGCGCTGCTGGTGTTCGACGTGGTGGGCGTCTACGTGCGCGAGCCCTCGGCGATGGATGGCTCGCCGCTCGTGGAGCGGTGGCAATGGACTCCGGAGCAGCTGGGCGGACTGTATGACCCCCGGTCCATCACTCCGCTTCTATGGGGAGAACCGGCGCGTGGCTCCATCTCCACGACGCAGGTGCTCGAAGCAAGGGATGCCCTGACACGCGAGTGGCTCCGGGTCGTGCGCACGCATCCAGGCTCGTATCTGCGGCACCGCTTGTCGGCGTACTCCGCGAGCCTCGGCCTGGGAGACTCCTCCGACAGCTACTATCGGGACATCGGGAGCTTCCACCGCGTCATCGATCCCAACGACCTGGGCTTGACGCTGCGAACCCACACCGCGGTCCATCGGGCCCTGTCGGCGATGCGCGAGGAGTTCCCGTGGGTCGCGGCCAGTGGCGCACCGTGGCTGGCGTTGACGCTGGCGCTGGCGGTCGTGGGCTGGCGCCGTCGCGCGTTGGATGGCGGGTTGATGTTCTGCGTGGCCGCCTCGGGCGCCTGCTATGCGTTGGCGTATCTCCCCGTCTGCGTGAGCGCCGAGTTCCGCTTCTATTATTGGACAGCCATCTCCTCGTTCGTCGCGAGCGCGCTGTGGCTGGCCTGGCCTTCTTCGGACAGCGCACAGTCACCTGCGCTAGAGTCTCGCTCATGAAAGCGTCCTCTCTTCTCCGGAAGGCAGCACTCACCGCGGTCGTCGCCTGCGGTGTGGCGTGTGGCGAGTTCGATCCCGAAGCGGCCCGGACCATCTCCCAGGGTGTCTACGGGCTCACCGAGTACGTCGACGACGTGTGCTCCTCTTCCTGTGACCCCGAGCCGCGGTCGATGGACTTGAGCATCCGCACGCCGTCCGACGGTGAGCTGGTGGCCTCGGTGAAGTCGGACGACGACGGGTTCTACGAGGCCGAGCTGGCCTCGGGTGACTACGTCATCTGCACGAGCTTCGAGCGCTGCACGGACTTCCGGGTCGAGCCCGGACAAACCGTTCGTCTCGACTACGAGATGTCCGTGGGCCCGGGCTGGAAGAAGTAGGCCCGGAGACGCGCTGGCGGCGTCTGCACGAAGTGAAGTGCCTTGAGGTATACGGGCCACCAAGGAGCCCGTCCTCCACATGGACGATGTCGAATGGACTTCCGAACTTGCGGCACACTCGTCCATGCCACTGCCGTAGTCTTGGCTGGGTGCGCCACTCCTCAAAAGGCGCCTGCGGCGCAGGAAGCGTCTGACACCTACGCTTGGGCTCCGGTACGCCCACCTGCTGTTCCTGGTACGGGCCTTCCCACCCCCGGGCAGCCAGGACAGGTTCGCCCCGAGCCCCTACCTCGGAGTCCCCACAAGCGCGTCTTGCCGCCAACCCAGGAGCCGGGCCTTTGGGCCGGAGACGCTCCTCGGGCCTCGCAGGAGCCGGAGGCAAGCCCCGCAGTGGAGAGGGGCAACGCGAACAGGAGCATCCCGCCTCCCCCAGTGACGCTGGAGCGCCGCCCGGAGTGCCAACCCATCCTCGTGCCGCACGCGGGCAGGGATGATGCGCATGACGCGTGCGCCGATAAGTTTCCGCCCAACCGTTACCCCGGTATGGACGTGCTCGTGGCGGGAAGCCGCTTTGATGCGCTGCAAGTGGGTGTACGCATGCTGTGGGAGATCAAGACCCACAGATTCGACACATATCCGGCCTTCATCCAGGCGCGGGAGATTGAGAAGGAAATGGAGCAACTGGAAAAGGAGCAGGACGCTGCGGAGGCATGCGGCTACGGCTACACGATTGGGGTGAGTACCCAAGCGCACAAAGATGCGCTGCTGGAACGGGATCAGTCCCTCAATATCGTCGTCACGGGGTGCAAACGATGACGACGCAAAACAGCCTCGGCATCATCGTTTATGCGCCTGCGCTGGTGCGCAACGACCGGCGGACGCTCGATATTGTCCATGGGATGGAAAAGGCGCTCCCCGGCTTGCGCCTGGAGTGGCGGCTCTCCGGTGGGGGGCGCCCCATCGAATTGCCACAGCGCGATGCGTGGCTCGCAGAAAACACACAGGATGGGAAATTCCCTCTCTTGTGCAACGGGGATGAGCGCTACCCCGTGACGGTGAACGGGAGGGGAAGATCGGGACGCCGCAGCCCAGGCGGCCAGCCCCTGTCTGAAATACATGTAAGGCTTCCACTGGACGAGCGCGTGATCGCGTCAGCGGTGGCGGTGCTCGAGGGCGTGGCGGAGGGGGCGTGTGCATTGTGGGGGCGCGCGACGCCGTCCGACGCCGCGGTGGACATCGCGTATCAGACAGCCCCCACACAGGGGGGGCCACCGTCCCCACGACGCGGGCTGCCGGCCCTGAAGCTCTTCGAGCACATCCGCTCGCCCGAGATTCCGTTTTACCTTGGGTGGCTGAATTATTGGTCTGCCGCCGCTGCGCGAACCATTGGATTCCCAGACTCCTCACGCGACGCCGAGCTGCTTTCGCGGGCGAGGCGCACGGCGTCGGGCGGGTGGGTGGTGCAGCTCACCGAAGCCCCGCTTGAACTCGATGGCAGCGCCCACTTGGACGCACTCAAGCGCGCCTACGATCGCTTCCCGGAGATTGGGGGCCGGGCCCGTGCGGATGTCCGCGACGGGTCCACACGTGGCGGGTAAGGTGACCGCATGGCTCTCACCTCCCACCTGCGCGTCGTGCTGCACCAGACCCAGGGCCCGGACAACCTCGGCGCCGTGGCGCGCCTGGCCGCGAACTTCGGCGTGGCGGAGCTCGTGCTCTCCGACCCCCAGCTCCAGGAGATGGACGGCGCGCGCCGCATGGCCGTGCACGCCGGCCACATCCTCGAGTCCGCGCGCATCTACCCCACGCTCCCCGAGGCCCTCGAGGACGTGGTCTTCGCCATGGGCACCACCTCGCGTCAGAACCTGCGCGGCATGTCGACCCTCTCCCCCGAGGACGCCGTGGCGCTGCTGTCGCTGCACGCGCAGCGGGGCAAGGTGGCCCTGGTGCTCGGCGGCGAGAAGCGCGGCATGTCCGACGAGGACCTGAGCCACTGCCAGCAGGCCCTGGTCATCCCCACCAGGCCCGAGCAGCCCTCCATGAACCTGGCCCAGGCGGCCGCCGTCCTGCTCTACCTCTGCGCGCGAGAACACGTGGAGCAGACCACGCCCGGCGCCGTGGACGGTGCCCCGCTGCGGCTGGTGCAGGCCCTCCAGGCCTGGATGCGACAGGTCCTCCTGAAGGTGGGCTTCCTCAACACGCAGGCCCCGGACGCGCTGCTCGCGGAGATGATGCACTCGCTCACCCGCGCGGCGCTGTCCCGGCGCGAGGTGGAGATGTGGCTCACCGCCTTCAAGCACCTCTCCCGCAGCGTCGGGCTCCCGAAGCTCGATTCAGATTCCAAGAAGGAGAGTTGAGCACACGTCTGTGAATGCGTTGGGCCGGGCCTCGTCGGAAGCGGCCCGGGGGTACTGGAAAACCCCCTGAAGGGCGCCTAGAAGCACGCCCCTCATTCACGACGAGGCACACCCACCGTATGAATCGAAAGAACGCGCTCGGCACCCTGCTCGCGCTGGGCCTGCTGACGACCCTGACCGCTCACGCCGAGGTGGTGTTCGCCCAGGCCAACCTCCTGCTCAACAAGAACCAGCTCTCCGCGGTGAACTACCGGGGCAAGGGGCTGTCGCTTCCGGTGGGCACGAAGGTGCAGGTCCTCGAGCGGGATGACGACGAGGTCCGCTGCCGCGTGGTCGACTCCGGCGCCGAGTTCCGGTTCGTCTCGCACAAGAGCCTGGGCAAGACGGCGCTGGCGCTGTTCCCCGGCTTCTTCTCCGCCAAGGACCCCGCGGCGCGCATCGCGGCGCTCACGCCCGAGGAGCAGAAGCAGGTCAAGGCGGGCACGCTCGCCAAGGGCATGTCGCGGGACGCGGTGCTGCTGACGGTGGGCCCGCCGCCGCCGCACCGGACGCTGTCGCTCGAGAGCACGAAGTGGACGTACTGGAGCTCGAAGTTCTCCACCTTCGAGGTGATCTTCGACGCGGACGGCAAGGTCGTCTCGTACGGCGGTGAGCCCGAGCCCGCGCCGGCCGCGGAGCCGGCTCCCGCGCCGGCGCCGAAGTTCTTCCACGCGACGGCGAACTTCCACTTCCAGGACGACACGGTGTCGTGGGTGAACTACCTCAAGGGCCCCATCCTCCCGTTCAACACGAAGGTGGAGGTGCTGGACAAGGGCAGCTCGAAGGTGAAGTTCAAGGTCGTGGAGACGGGCAAGGAGTTCGTGTTCGAGAACGACTCGCGCTCCGGCGCGGACACGTGGGCGCTGTTCCAGGCCTCGTTCGCCGCCGAGGACCAGGCCGGCAAGCTCGCCGAGCTGTCGCCCGAGGACCGCAAGAAGGTCTCCGCGTCGGAGGTGGTGATTGGCATGTCGCGCGCCGCCGTGCGCATGGCCTGGGGCCCGCCGCCTCCGCACGAGACGGCGTCCTTCAACTCCACCACCTGGACCTACTGGAAGTCGTCGCTCGCCAAGGTGCGCGTGACGTTCGACCCGGACGACAAGGTGAAGTCCATCGACTAGCGGTCCGCTGTCACGGCTGTCCGGGTGGAAGCACGCCCCCGGACAGCCGCGCATCACCCGCCGAGCCGCAGCGCGGGCGGCAACGGCGCCTGGAACTGGAGTCGCTCGCCCGAGCCCGGATGCGTGAAGGCGAGGGACTCGGCGTGCAGCAGGTAGCCACCGTCTCCGGGCAGGCCCGGGTGCTCCGCGTGCGGAAGTCCCCCGGCGACGAAGAGCGGGTCTCCCACGAGCGGGTGGCCGATGAAGGCCAGGTGGATGCGGATCTGCTCCGAGCGCCCCGTGTGGATGTCGACCTCGAAGAGCGTGTCCTCCTCGCGTCGCTCCAGCACCCTCGCCGTGCTGTGTGAGGGCTTCCCCGTCGCACAGGCGCCATGCACCTCTCCCAGCCTGGGGTGCGGCACCAGCCCGATGGGAGCGCGGATGTCGTAGGTCTCCTCGACGGCGAGGCCTTGCGCGAGCGCGCGATAGCGTTTGTTCACGCGGCCCTCGCGCCAGTCGCTCGACAGACGCACCGCGGCGTCGCGCGCCCGGGTGAAGAGCACCAGGCCCGACGTCGCGCGTCCCAGCCGGTGCATGGGGACCGCCTCGGGCCAGCGCTCCTGGACGAAGGAGAGCAGGGTGTTCTTGAGGAACCCGCCCGACGGCAGGGTCGGCAGCCCGCTCGGCTTCACCACGATGACCAGCTCCGCGTCCTCGTGCACCAGGTCGAACGACTGCGGCGCGTCCGGCTCCTCCCAGGGCGGGCGGTGCCAGCACAGCCACTGCCCCGCCTTCAGCGGCTCCGAGCCATCCGCGACGCGGTCATCGAGGCGCACCTCTCCGCGCGCGAAGCGCCTGCGCCACTCCTCCTCCGTCGAGTGACGGTACTTGTTCGTGAGGTGGGCGAGCGCGCTGCGGCCGGGCTGACGCCCGAGCTTCTCGCGGTACACATAGCCATCGTTGAGCAGCACCCGGGCACCCTATACCGCGCGAGCCCGAGGCGGGAGCCGCTCGTCCGTGAGCCCCAGGCGACCGAGGGGCCGGACGTGGCGCGAAAATCCTCGGGAAATCCCCGCTGTAACCATGTGGGCGCTCCTGGCGAAGAAGGGGTGGCTGTCCCTCATTGCGCTCGGAAGGAAGTGACCCGTGAACATGCTGAGCAAGGTGGAGAATCGCTCGTCGGTGCGGCAGCAGCAGGGCCCGAAGACGGATGACGCGCAGCGCGCGGACGAAGCACGCAAGCGGGCGGAGGCGGAGGTTCGCGCCGCGAAAGCGGCGAAGGAGGCGGAGAAGCAGGCCCGTCGCCAGGCCGAGGCCGCCCAGAAGGCCGAAGCGGAGGCCTCTCGCGCGCGTGAGGAGGCGGAGAAGAAGGCGAAGGCGCCCGGACAGACGCCCGAGCAGCAGGAGCTGTCGAAGCAGGCCCTGAAGGAGGCCCAGGCCGCGGAGAAGGTCGCCGAGGCGGCGCTGACCGACGCCAAGAAGCAGCTCCAGGCCGCCTCCGCCAAGACGACCGAGGCCACGCGCCGCGCCGAGGAGGCCAAGAAGAAGGCGAACGAGGCGGCGGAGCGCGCCGGGCAGACGCCGCCGTACGGCAAGCAGCAGGCGATGACCCACGAGATGTCCACCTTCGAGGACGCTCCGCCGAACCCGGAGATGGAGAAGCTGATGGGCCGCACGCCGCCCGCGAGCGGCATGCAGTCCATGCCCGTCTCGGACCTGCCGATGATGAGGCCCTCGGACGGCATGCGGTCGATGAGCGTCTGAGGCCGGCTCCCGCATTCCCACGTCCTCGACGCGCACGCTATGGTCGCCGCGCGGCGAACGGGGGCACATGAGCCATGGCGCAGTTCGAGCAGCACCTCGCGAAGGGTGACTTCCAGGCGGCACTCCAGTTGATCGACGCGGAGTTGTCCTCCGCGCCCTCCGCGGACCGGTGGCTGATGGCGTTCAACGTGCGAGCTCGCCTGGAGGACTTCGACGGAGCCCTGCGCGCCCTCCTCGGTCGCCGCACCCAAGGTCCCTGGAACGCTGACACGCACCCACGGAGCCCGCGTCCGCTTCACCGATATGAGCGACTCGGATGACCTGACCGGCCTGGTGGGGCTCCTCCAGGTGGCGCGCATCGACTTCGACGCGGGCGGCAGGCCTACCGCCGAAGAGCCTCGACCGAAGGAGAAGAAGTCCTTCGGGTCGAAGCTCTTCGGGTGAGCCGGCGCGCGGCTACTCCAACTGCAGGGCGCTCGGGTGCGCGAAGCCCTTCTTCAGCGGAGCGGTGGGGCCCCCGTTGAGGATGCACTCGCCGGAGCGCTGCGAGACGATGTTGTCGCAGCCCGCCTTGTCATTGCCCCAGTCCGACGTGATGTTGAGCCACGCCAGGGAGCCGGTGAACGTCCCCATCGGCTGCCAGTGGAAGATGACCGGCCGGTCCCACGCGTTCCAGCTCACGCCATGGCCCGTCATGTCATCCAGCGTGCCGTTGTTGGGGAGGTACTCGTACGTGTGCTTGCCCGGGGTGGCGTAGAGCGCGTGCGAGCCCTGCGCCGCGTAGGCCGTGGGACGGAAGCCCGACAGCGCCATGTCCTTGTGCCCGAACTCGAAGAGCCCGCCGTGCGAGTGCTGGCTCATGTAGACATACGCGGGCCGCCCGTCGATGAACCGCACGGTGAGGTGCTCCCAATCCCCCACGTGGTTGCCGAAGGTGGACCTGCCCACGCCCAGACAGCCACCTCCGGTGTCGTAGCCGATGCAGACCTCCTTGCCCGCGTTGTAGGGATAGAAGGTCCAGTAGATGAGGTCCGTGATGTTCGTGGGCATCCCCAGCGAGGTGCGGCGGACCTTCTGGATGTAGACGGGCACGTGCGTCTGGTCCGGCCGCTGACCGTCGAGGAACGCGGGGTCCGTACACGACGGGCACCCGAGCGACTGGTTCGTCTTCAGGTGGTATCCCGTGTCGTGCACGTTCGCGAGGAAGAACTCCACCGAGGAGGGCATGTAGTACTCCCCCGGGTGGAGGTAGATGCGCGGCGCGTACTGGAACGCGGCCAGCTCGTCGACCAGCCCGCCCTGCAGCTCCGGATTGGCGAGCATGCTCTTGTTGAGCGCCCAGAAGCGCGAGGCGTCCGCGCCGCCGTAGCCAGCCTGGCCCACCATGACGGGGACCGTCAGCGCGCGATGGTCCACGCCGCCCGTCTGGAAGACGGAGCCGTCATTGTGTCCCCCCGAGCCCTGGTCGTTCCAGAGCCAGCTCGAGGTGCCCGGAAGGACATACTCCGAGCGGACGCAGCGGATGAGGTCGGTGGACGGCTTGTCATAACCCAGCTGGGCCACTGAACCCAGACACGTATAGCCCGGCGGCGCCACGGGGTGCCAGAAGCCGACGTCGTGGCTGCCGCCCGTGCCACGGTCATTCCAGACGAACGTGTAGTCGACCGGACGCGCCAGCACGTCCCCCTCGCCCTTGACCACGAAGGTCATCCTCGGCGCCGGGTTGTGGTCCGGCATGGCGACATCGCCCAGGGAGTAGTAGCCGGGCAGCTGGCTGAGATTGGGACGCCAGACGGAGACGTCGTTGTTCGCGTGGGTCCCGAAGTCGTCGTAGATCCAATCGAACCAACTGGTCGCCTGCACCCAGAGCCGGAGCGGGGCTCGCAGGCGTGCCTTGTCGGAGCGGAGCGTGAACTCTCCCGCGCGTCCCACCAGCGTCGTCGCGGCGACCAGCTTGTACGTGCCGGGGTTCAGGTAATACGAGATGCGCGCGACGGGGCCGCCGTCCCGGTTGTTGACCTCCGCGAGCACCCGGTTGCTGGTGTCCAGCAGATAGAGGTAGGGGCCGACGTTGGCCTCCAGCTCGAACGTCACGACGTCCGGCGCTCCGGTGTAGTCGACGATGAACTGGCGGTTGTCGAGGCTGCTCGGGAACTGGCCGCCGGACGGCGTCCAGCGTCCGTGCAGGGTGTTGTGGTCATTCCGCTCGGTGGTGGACTCGACGATGATGCTGGACGTCTGCGCCTGGAACGGCTGTCCGGCGAGGTCCGTGTCCTGGGTGAGCACGAGCTGTTCGCCCTGGAAGCCGCCGTGCCAGAAGAGGGTGACGCGGTAGCCCTCGGGCACGCGGATGGAGCGCAGCGTGTCGTTGCCGATGGTCAACTGGCTCAGGTCGTAGCGGCCCGCGAGCAGCGTCTGCTGTGCCCCCTGGAAGCCATTGCCCGTGTAGAGGATGACCGGCGCCTCCACCTTGAGGCTCGACGCCTTCAAGTCGATCGCCTGGCCCGTCAGGTCCGTGTCCGACGTGAGGGTGGCCGGTGTGCCCTTGAAGGCCCGGTCCGGATAGAGCGTGAGCAGCCAGCCTCGCGGCACGCGCACCGAGTGGATGGCGTCCTCGCCCACGGGCAGCTCGGAGTGGTCGTACCAGCCGGGCTGCAGCGACTGGGGCTGGGCCGTGGACGTGCTCGCGGGGTAGACGCCCACCGTGGGCGTCCACGCCGTCGCGGCGCCAGCGTAGAACAGGGAGAGGCTTCCCCCGTCGAACCCGTTGGAGTCCGCGGGGCCGTTCCAGCCGCAGTAGCCACCGCCTCGCAGCGCGACGACCTGATCTCCCCAGGAGTAGATGCTCGCGCCGTGCTGGGCGTAGCCCTTCAGCGCGAAGGCCTCGGTCGCCACCTTGAACGCGGTGCCCCGGAGGTCGATGTTGGCCCGGCCCGAGTCCGCCCAGTCGCAGGACATCGCCGTGGCGAACGGCATGGAGGTGATGGGCTGGCCCCCGTGGAAAACCTGCCCGGTGGAGGTCGCGAAGGTCGTGTCGTTCGTGTCCACGCGCAGGGTGTGCGGGTCGATGCGCAGCCTCGTGTAGACGGTGCGCACCGTGGTGCCCGGGGTCGCGCCTCCCGCGGTGTACTGGGAGAAGTTGGCGAGCTGTCCCCGCTCACGCGGCGTGAGGTACTCGCGCGGCGTCCCCGCCATGTCATGGCACCAGGCCATCCACGGCCGGGCGGGGTCTCCCATGAAGTGCAGGGCGTACTCGCCATCTCCCGCCGTGGGACGGGCCGCGCGAATCTCCTGACAGGACTTCTCCCTCACGGGCCCCAGCGGCTGCTCCACCACCCGCAGCGCGTCCAGCTCTCCGGGCCCTGGCTCCTCCGGGGTCACCTCGTCGGGTGACACCGGCTGACAACCGATACAGAGCACGACGAGGGCGCTCCACCGCTTCCATCCAAGACGCCGAGGCATTCTTGCAAGACCGTCCTTTCATCCAAGGAGTGATGTCTCCTTCGACAAAAGGACGGCGGGGTGGAGCGCGTGTTATTTCCGGCGCCTATTGCATCGACAGGCTGCCCGGCTGGGTGAACGGTCGGGCCATGGGGGCCTTGGGGCCCGGGTTGAGGATGCAGTCGCTCACGTAGATCAGGTTCGGGTTGCCGCAGCCGGCCTTGTCATTGCCCCAGTCCACGGTGAGGTTGAACCGCTCCAGCCCGGGCGTGGTGTACGTCCCCGCCGGCTGCCAGGGGAAGATGACGGCGTTGCTCCAGCCATCCCAGGCGAGGCCTTGCCCCGTGTCATCGTGGTAGTACTCGCTGAAGTTGGCCTGGGCGTAGGTGTATCGGCCAGGGGCCGGATACAGGCCATGGGAGCCCTGGGCCGCGTAGACCTCGGGGTGGAGGCCCACCAGGGCCAGGTCCTTGCTGGCGAAGTGGGTGGGCGGACGTCCCGCGCGCTGGCTCATGGCCAGCTGGGTCGGTCGGCCGTCGACGAACCGCAGGGTGAGGTGCTCCCAATCCCCCACGTGGTTGTCGAAGGTCGTGTATTGCACGCAGGTGCGAAGGATGGGATTCCACTGGGTGCAGATGGGCTTGCCACGGTTGTAGGGGAAGAACAGCCAATAGACGACGTCCGTGGTGTTCGTGGGCAGGCCCGCCTGGGTGCGCGGGATGATCTGCGCGTAGACGGGGACGCCGTGCTGGTCCGGGCGCTTGCCCTGGAGGAACGGCAGGTTCGTGCACTCGGGGCAGGCGAGCGCGTCACGGGTCCTCAACCGTGTGCCGTCGTCCACCATGTTCGGCACGAAGTCATTCATCCCGGAGGGGAAGTACGTCTCGTTCGGGTGGAGCCGGATGCGCGGGGCGTAGCGGAGCACCGTGAGGTCGTCGACGAAGCCGCCCTGCAGCTCCGGGTTGGCGAGCGCGCTGTTGTTGAGGGCCCAGAACCGCGAGCCATCCGGACCGTCGTAGTTCCCCTGGCCCACGAAGGTGGACGTCGCCAGCGTGCGGTGGTCCCTGGGGTCCGCCTGCCACAGCGCGATGTCTCCACTCGCCTTGCCGGAGCCCTTGTCGTTCCAGACCCAGCTGGCGCCCGCGGGCAGCACGTACTCGTCCTTGACGCAGCGGATGCGGTCCGTGGGAGGCGCGTTGTAGCCCAGCTCCACGACGGAACCCAGACAGGTGTAGCCGGGGGGAGGCACGGGCTGCCAGAAGGCGGCATCGTGGTTGCCTCCCGTGCCGCCGTCCTCCCAGATCCGGTTGTAATAGAGCGGCCTGGCGAGCAGGTCTCCCTCGCCGGAGACCGCGAACGTCATCCGCGGTGCCTGTCCATGGCCGGGCATGGCGATGTCGCCCAGCGAGTAGTAGCCGGGGTGCTGGCCGAGGTCGGGACGCCAGACGGAGACATCGTCATGGGAGCCCGTGCCGCTGTCGTCGTAGGCCCACGTGAAGGTGTTCACCGTCCTCACCCAGAGCTTCTGGGGATAGCTCAGGCGCGCCTTGTCCGAGCGGACCGTGAAGTCCGCCGTCCGCCCCGCCTGGGCGGTGGCGGCCACCAGCTTGTACGTGCCCGGGCTCAGGAAGTACGCGAGGCGCGCGCGGCCGTCTCCCAGCGTCTCCCCGCCCTCCAGGAGCACCTGTCCGTTGGCATCCAGGAGGTAGAGGTAGGGGTCGACGCCGGCCTCCAGTTCGAAGCTCACGACATCGGGGCGGCCCGTGTAGTCGACGGTGAAGGCGCGGTTGCGTGTGCTGCCCTTGTCCTGTCCTCCCGAGGAGAGCCAGCGGCCGTGGACGATGTTGTTGTGCCGGGCGGTGGTGGACTCGACGACGATGCTGGAGGTCTGCGCGTCGAACTCGTGGCCCGCGAGGTCGGTGTTCTCGGTGAGGATGAGCCGACCGCCCTGGAAGCCGCCATGCCAGTAGAGGGTGACCTGGAAGCCCTCCGGCACCTCGAGCGAGCGCAGGGCGTCATTGCCGATGGTGAGCTGCGACAGATCGTAGCGGCCGGCGCGCAGCGTCTGTCTGGCGCCCTGATAGCCGTGACCGGCGTAGAGGGTGACGTCTGCCTTCACCTCGATGCCGCGGGCCTGACGATCCCACCCGTTGCCGACGAGTTCGGCGTCGGCGGTGAAGGTGCGCGTGCTGCCGGTGAAGCCCGGGCCGGCATGGAGCACGACCCTCCAGCCGCGCGGGACATGGACGGCGCCGAGGCCCTGGGGGCCCAGGTTCAGGTCCTGGGTGAGGTAGTAGCCGGGCTGCAGCGGCTGCGCGGTGGCCTCCGAGCCGTCGCGTGGATAGACGCGGGCGACGGGCGTCCAGGCGGCGTTGGCGATGGTGTAGAACAAAGGCAGCTTCCCGCCGGTGAGCCCGTCGGCATTGAGCGGCGCGTTCGAGCCGCAGTACCCGCCGCCCTTCAGCGAGACGACCTGGTCGCCGAAGCTGTAGACCTGGGAGCCGACCTGGCCCCAGCCGCTCACCACGAAGGCCTCCGGGGCGACCCTGAACGGCGTGCCACGCAGGTCGATGTTGGCCCGGCCCGAGTCAGCCCAGTCGCAGGACATCGCCGTGGCGAAGGGCATGGAGGTGACGGGGACGCCGGCGTGAGCGAGCTCACCCGTGCTGGTCGCGAACGTCGTGTCGGAGGTGTCCACCTCCAGGGTGTAGGGATTGATGCGGAGCCTGGAGTACCGGCTGCGCACGGTGGTGCCCGGTGCGGCGACGCCCGCGGTGTATTGGGAGAAGTTGGAGAAGAGGGTGCGCTCCTGGAGGGGCAGGTACTCCTTGGGTACTCCTGTCATCCCGTGGCAGTAGACGCGCCATGGCCAGGCCGGGTCTCCCAGCACATACAGCGTGTACTCCCCATCCGGGGCCGAGGGCCGGGCCTGCTGGATGTCCAGACATGACTCCTCCCTGGGGGAGGCGAGCTCCCGCTGGAGGGAGGCGAGGCTGAACTCCGCCTCCTCTTCCAGGACTTCACCCTGACATCCCATCGCGAGTGTTGTGAGGCTTCCCAGCAGCTTCCTGCCAATCCGACCCATTGCGTTGACCTCTCCCAGCGTGAATTCCGCGAGCAGGAGACGGGATGGGGGCCTGGGTTGTTATTTTCGTTGGGGACTTCCTGAATTTTCGGGCCGCGGTGTCCTTGATGATGAGTGACGGTGAGGACGGACTCGAACCCCGAGGTTCGAATCCGCCGTCCCGAAACCCTCACGTCGCCTGGGTCGGCGCCGGCTTCCCGTTCTGGCTCTTCGCGGGTCGCGGCGTGTAGTGCGCCACGACGGGCTGGTGGTCCGAGGACTCCGTGCTCCGGTCCACCTCGAAGAGGACAGGCTCCAGCTCCGGGCTCGCGTAGAAGTTGTCGAAGCGCTTGCCCGTGGCTGGCACCACACCGGACTCGTCCGGAAGGGACGTGAGCGTCGCGCTGTCCGCGATGTCCTGCAATCGCAGCCAGTGCTCGCTGCCTCGCTGCACCTTCCCCGAGCGCAGCTCCGCGCAGGCCTGCTTCGGCGTCATCATCGCTCCGCCGGGCAGGCGCACCCGCGTCACGGCCGCGTGAGCGATCGTCTCCGGCAACCCCTGCTCGAGCATGTGCAGCTCGTGCCGCAGTCGCGGGTCCGCGATGTTGCCCACGCCCTTGTCGCCCACGCTCGCGTTCGGCTCGCCGTAGCGCACGGCGTACTCCTCCACCGTGTCCGTGTCGTCGTAGGTCCTCAGGTGCGCCATCAGCCAGGAGCCACCCGTCTTGATGGCGGTGTTGGCGTTGAAGTCGCCCAGCGCCACCGCGTGGGGCGCCTCCCGGTGACGCACCAGCAGGTTCAGCTGGCGCATGTTGTGCGCGTTGATGCCGGAGTCCCCCAGCGTGTGGTGCACGTTGTAGAGGACGACGGGCAGCCCCGCGACCTCCAGCCGGACCATGAGCGCGCCCCGGTCCTCGGGAATCTCACAGGGGTCCCCGCCTCGCCGCTGGATGGCGGCGGCGCGCTCGGCGTCGGAGATGACGTAGGTGAAGTGCGCCGCGTCCGCGAGTGGATGCCGGGTGAGGAAGGCCTTGCCGTTGACCAGCCGCGTGCCGTGGAGCCCGTCACTGCCGTGGTACGCCAGGTGGAAGCCGTAGCGCGCCGCCAGCAGCACGGAGATGGGGACGTTGGCCTCCTGCAGGCCGATGACGTCGGGCATGCGGCCCTCGGCCTCCAGCTCGTCGAAGTACGCCAGCAGCGCGGCGCGGCGCTGGCCCCCGAGCAGGATGTTGTACGTCATCACCGTGAGCCCCGGACCCGTGGTGGGGCGGGGCTCGGGGTGACGGACGATGATGGCGCGCCCGTCGCCGAGCTGGCGCTCCGTGGCGGGCAGCTTGAGGGCATCGAGCGTCGGCAGGACGAGCGTCGAGTCCCTCCGCGGATGCGGCTCATCAATCGGGGTGGCCATCCGGCCGAGCAGGGGGCCCACGCCGGGCAGGTGCTCCAGGACCTCGGGCACCTTCATACGGCCTCCCGGGACGCGCGCGGGGCGCGGGGCAGCGAGTCGAGCTGACGAGCGACGGTATCCACCAATCCTCCTGAGTGCCCCTCAAGTTCGGTGCGGATCCTCCGACTGGCCAGGGGCAAGCCCCCCCCCGAAACGCGGGGTTGTCTTCCTCGCTGGGAAGGAGAGCAGGCGGACAGGAAGGCACCGCCTTCCTCCTCGGGACTCGGGGCAGGGGACCGGGGACAGGCCTTCAGCAGCAGGTGCGGCGACAGGCGCGCAGGCGCGACGTGCACACCGCCTGGCAATCGGCCTCGCCCTCGTAAGCGTCCCAGCAGGTGCCGAAGGTCCCGTCGCAGTCATCGCAGCACGCGGCCGCGAGCCGCTCCATCTGCTCGACCTCGACCCGCGGCGGCGCGTCCTCGGCCGCCACGGCGACGCCGGCCCCACAGCAGACTCCGACGAACAGCGCCACGAGCATCGTTCTCATGTGCCCCCCCACGGCCTGGACTCGACCCGGACCGTGGTTGTCCCACGGCGACGACGGGTCGACCCCCGAGGAGACGGCGCTTGTCCGAAATCTTCGGTTGCCTCGTACCGCGGGGCAGGTGCGAGGCGTCCGGGCGACGGCTCAACGCACCCAGGCGAAGGCGCGCTCCAACCGGGGCAGGGCATCTTCGAGGTAGCTGCGCCCATGTCCCACGACGACGCGCTGGGGCCTCCACGCGAGCATCCGCTGATAGCAGGCGCGCGCGTCGGCCTTGCGTCCCCAGGCCGTGAGCTGGACCTCCCTGGGCGTCTGTCCCGGCCACATCGCCCCGCCGAGCGTGAGCATCCAACGGAAGCGAGGCTGGACGCGCTCGTGCTCCATCGCGATGACCATGTCCGCGACGAGCAACGTCGACGAGTCCCGGTGGAAGAACACGACCTCTTCGATGTAGCGGCTGCCTCGGAAGATGAGCTGGTCGATTTCGCCCGCCCAGACCTCCGGCGCGCCGTCTGCGAGGTCCGCGTCGAACGGGGCGTCGAGCTTCTGCGAGCGCGCACGCTCACGCACTCCCGGAGACGCCCAGGCCGTCGCGCGGGGATGGCGCGCCTTCCACGCGGCGATGGAGACGTAGTGGAGCCGGTTGGGGGAGACGAGGTGCTCGACGGGACCGAGCGCGTCGATCTCCGCGAACAACCCGGGCGTGGGCGCGATGGGGGACCACAGCCACAGCCCGCCCGAGCGCAGGCGGATGATGACCATGCGCGTGGGGAAGGGCAGGGTGATGGGGCCCACCTTCATCTCGATGACGGGCCCGTCCACACACCAGAGCCCCTCCGCCACGGGCTTGAGCGTGCACAGGGGTGCATAGGGCCGGATGCCGTGGGACCACTCCCCCTGTTCGTCGCCCCGCTCGCGCGTTCCCGAGGTCATGGCCGCGAAGCCTACCGCCCGAGGCCAGGGCCGTCGAAGACGCTCAGCGCGCGCGCACCGTGCACGAGGTCTTGATGAAGTCCACGTCGTCGTAATACGCGCAGGTGAAGTACACGTTGACCTCGGGCCGATCGGCGCAGTCCCGACGCCCCGTCTGCGTGATGAGGTCCGTGTCCAGGCTCACGCACTCGCAGCTGTTGCAGCCCGCCTCCTTCTTCAGACACACGTGGCTGGTCGTCGCGGTGACGATGGTCCCGCAGTACTCCGTGGCGCGCTTGCAGCGCGTGTCGCCGCACTCGACGGTCTCCGGGAAGGTCGTGTCGCCTCCGTCGTCCTTCCCATCGTCCCCCTTCGAGTCGCTCCCGCAGCCCACCACCAGCATGGAGAGAAGCACCAGGTACTTCGCCGTCGCCTTCATGTCGTCCTCCCGAGGAGTCACAGGGGGCAGCAACGCCCCCGCCTGAAGGGAGGAGACAGGCCGCGAGACACCGTTGCAGGAATTCGACAGCCCCCCCTCGTGCTTGGACGCCATACCGCCTCATCGGAATATTCGTTATGTTCCGGACAATGACGCCGTGGCGACTGCTGGCGATGTGTCTCTTCGGGATGACGGCGTGCGCGACGACACCGACGGCCCCACCGGTGCCTGCCTCGTGCGAGCCGGGGGCGTTGCTGCCGTGCGCGGAGTGGGGGCAGAAGCTCCTGCGCGAGGGTGACCGCTATCGCGCCACCGAGGCCTTCGCCAAGGCCTGTGAGGAAGGCGACCTGTCGGCGTGCATGACGGAGGGCGAGCTGCGCAAGGAGGCCGGTGACTACAACGGCGCCGAGCGCCCCCTGCGCAAGGTCTACGACACGGGCCAGGAGTCCGCCGCCATCGCGCTGGCGGAGGTGCACGAGGCCCGTGGCGGCCCCAGGGACCTCCAGCTCGCGTCGGACTTCCGACACGAGGCCCTCGCGCTGAACAAGCCGGACACGGAGGTGGTCTTCGCCCTCCGCGTGACGTCCGAGGCGGGCGCCGCGACGGAGCTGTCCTTCAACCTGCAGCCCATGGCCTTCAACCACCGGCGCCTGGGCTTCGGGGTGAACACCGTCCTGGGGCCCCCCGACCTCTTCGAGCTCAACGGCTTCGGGGGCTATCAGCACTACGTGTCGCCCTGGTTCGTCCCCTACGCGCGGCTGATGATGGGCGCCCGCTCGGTGGCCGGAGGCAGCGCGCTGAACGTCGGCGGCGAGGCCGGAGCCAAGCTGGCGTGGGAGGACATCGGCCATATCAACATGGCCGCGGGTGTCTCCATGGCCAGCGGCGGCTACTTCTCCGTGGGCCTGGGCCTCAACGGCATCATCGTCCTCGCGCTCCTGCTGCAGGTCCGCTGAGTCACTTCGTGGGCAGCCCCAGCACATAGGAGATGGCCGCCTTGCCCGGAGCCTTCACCTCGCCCACCTCCCAGGTGTAGCCCTCCTTCGCCAGCGACGCGGTCATCTCGGCGAGCTCGCGGGGATGGTGCACCCGCAGCGCCGACACCAGCCCGTCCCAGAAGATGAGCAGCGGCGCCACCGGCACCCCGTACGTGAGCAGCAGACGCAGCGGCGTCATGGGCCGCACCAGCGGCGTGAAGAGCAGCACCAGCACCGGCACCAGCAGCATGGAGAGCACACCGGCCGGCGTGCGCCGCACCGTCTCGAATGCGGCGATGGGGACGCCCTTCGCCTGCGCGTCCGCGAGCACCTGCCGGGCCTCCTCGGGGCGGAAGTGGTGCAGCGCGCTGAACAGCGTCCGCATCCCGCGCAGGTCCGAGGGCACCTCCAGCGCGTCCACCGAGCGCTCCAGGTAGGTGACGCCCTCGCCGCGCGCCCGCTCGGCGGCCTCCGCGTTGGGATACTTGTCCGACAGGAGCACGCGCGCTTCCACGCCGTGCTTCTGCGTCAGCAGGCGCTTGAGCCGGGGCAGCGGTCCGCGTCCCCCCGAGCCCAGATCCAGGAGCGCGTCGCTCCCGGAGGCCCTCAGTCCGCGCGCGAGCACCTCCGTGGCGCCGTCGAAGAGGCCCAGGCGCGAGCTGACGGTGTGCAGGTAGTCGGTCGCCAGATCTCTCAGGGCGCGGGGGAACCAGTCCTGGTCGATGAACTCGAAGAGGTGCAGCCGGGGCACGCAGGCGCGAGCGGTGACGGTGTCGTTCATGCGCCAAGGGTGCCGTCCCGAGCACCCGGCCGCAGTGACAGCCCGCGCCAGAACGGCTTGCCGCGCGCGCCAGCCGGCGACTACCGTCCGCCGTGTGCCGAAGCCGTCCTCCAGTGGCGTGCCGTCACTCTCCGCCCGACTGGCGCGCCAGGCCCTGCGCATCGCGAGTCGGATGGGGCTGCCCGTGGAGCCGCTGCTGCGGCGCGCGGTGGGCCTGAGCCTGGAGGACCTGGACGACCCGGAGCTGCGCGTCCCCTACGCGGTCCTCGACGACCTGCTGGAGCAGATGGAGTCGCTGTCCGGTGACGCCAACCTGGGCCTGCACCTCGCCCGCGTGGACATGGTGGACCTGGACGACCCGGCCACCTTCGTGGTGCTCACCAGCGCCACGCTGCGCGACTCGATGGAGCGCGGCGTCCGCTACCAGCGCGTGTGGGGCGACGGCGAGCGCTTCCGGATGGAGGACACCGCGCGCGGCGTGCGCATGCGCTTCACGCCCGTGGGCGCGTGGCGGCCCGCGCACCGGCACCTGGTGGAGGCCGCGCTGAGCCAGTTCGTCACCGGCGTGCGCGCCTTCACCGGCGAGGACGTGCACCCGCTGCGCGTGCGCTTCGCCCACCCGGCGCCCCAGGACCTGTCCGAGCACCAGGCCCTGTTCCAGGCGCCGCTGGAGTTCGACGCGCCCTTCAGCGACATCGAGTTCTCCCACGAGGACGCCAGCCGCCCCTTCGTCCACGCGGACACGCTGCTGCACGCCATGTTCGAGCGGCTGGCCCAGCGCGCCCTGGAGAAGCTCCCGGCGCTGAGCACCACGGCGGACCGCGTGCGCGAGCAGGTGCGGCAGGCCCTCTCGGGTGGGGACGCGTCCTTCCAGGCCGTGGCCCGGGCGCTGCGCGTGCCTCCCCGCACCCTCCAGCGTCGTCTGGCCGAGGAGGGCCACTCGTACGCGGGAATCGTCGACACCCTGCGACGTGAGCTGTCCGGCATCTACCTGCGACGTCGGATGTCCATCGCGGAGGTCTCCTTCCTGCTGGGCTACGCCGAGCCCGCCGCCTTCCACCGCGCCTTCAAGCGCTGGTGGGGCCTGAGCCCGGAGCGCTTCCGCCGCGAGCAACAGGGCTCCTCTTCTTCCTGATTTGCACGTGTTACGGCGTGTCAACGGGTCCGCCGGGACTGCGCGCGACATGTCTGGGAATGATTGAGGGGCCGAGCGGAGAAGGACCGTTTGACTCGCTTGGCGGCGCGTTCCTAGCATCCGGGGATACCGCAGCGGGGGACTCTCCACTCACATGCCGGCTTTGACTGAGTCACCTGGGTTCCTGACCCAGGGCGAGGACTCGCTCTATTACGTCCACCATCGGGCCCGGGCGGAGCGCCGCGCGGCGGTGTTGCTCGCGGGGCCGTTGGGATTGGAGCGCGCGCATGGCTACGTGGTGTGGGTGCGGTGGGCCCGCTATCTGGCGGAGCGGGGCGTGGAGGTGCTGCGATTGGACTACCGGGGCTCGGGGGAGAGCACGGGCCGCTTCGATGAGATGACCTTCCCGCGCTGGGAGGAGGACGTGCGCACGGGCCTGGAGCACCTGCGCGCGGCGAGCCCCGGGGTGCCGGTGTTCGTGCATGGCTTGCGGCTGGGGGCGCTGCTGGCGGCGCGGGTGTTCCGGACGGACGCGGTGAATGGGTTGTTGATGTGGGAGCCGCCGGAGTCGGGGCGGGCGCACCTGATGGAGGTGCTGCGGCGCAAGGTGGCGGCGGACAACCTGGAGGGGAC